>JAGWBA010000024.1 GCA_021296215.1 Flavobacteriales bacterium | reverse complement strand
TCGTACACCAGCCATTAAAGTCTCGAATATCAACAACTCTTATGACCTCTTTCTAATCCTCTATAAATATAAAAGCCCCGCAAAAGCGAGGCTCATTTTTTTGAGTGATGTCCAGACTTAGGCGTTAGCGATCTGGTTCATCATGCTGCTTTTCAAGTTGGCAGCTTTTTTCTTGTGGATCACGTTGTTCTTGGCCAAACGATCGATCATGCTGGCGATCTTTGGGTAACGCTCTTCCATTCCTTTTTTATCGGTCATAGCGCGGAACTCACGTAATGCGTTACGCATCGTTCTGTGGTAGTAACGATTGTGGAGACGTCGGGTTTCCGTGCTGCGAATTCTCTTAAGTGCTGACTTGTGGTTAGCCATAATATCTCTTCTAAAAAACTTGGTAGCCCGTAGGGGATTCGAACCCCTGCTACCAGGATGAAAACCTGGCGTCCTAACCCCTAGACGAACGGGCCGTGTTCAACCTCTGTGGTTAAGGGAGTGCAAATGTAATGCGCTTTTTATTTTCCGCAAAGGTTTTTCAAAAAAATCCTCAATACGCTTTGGCAAAAACCACGCGTCGGCTCGAGGGCTCACCTGTAAGGATACACTTACCTTCTTCTTTCGGCGCGTTCAGGGGGATACAGCGAATCGTGGCCTTGGTCATTTCCTTGATTTTTTCTTCGGTTTCCGCGGTTCCGTCCCAGTGCGCGTATACGAATCCGCCCTCATTTTCGATAAGCCCGGTGAACTCTTCCCAGCTATCGGCCCGGTACGTATTTTCATTGCGGAAATCGAGGGCTTTATCAAAGAGGTTCTTTTGTATGGCTTCGAGGAGGTGCTCTACTTTAGTTGCGATATCGCTTTGTTGCAAGAACTCCTTTTCGAGGGTATCGCGACGAGCGAGTTCCACGGTTCCGTTTTCCAGGTCGCGGGGCCCCATAGCGATTCGTACGGGTACTCCCTTGAGTTCGTACTCGTTGAATTTCCAGCCCGGTTTATGCGTATCGCGATCGTCGAGGTGCACGGGCACACCGGCTGCACGCAGTTCTTTTTGAATTTCTTTGAGTTTATCCACGACCGCATCGCGTTGATCATCACTGCGGTAGATCGGGATCAACACCACCTGATAAGGTGCTAAGTTTGGGGGCAATACGAGGCCGTTGTCATCACTATGCGTCATTACGAGTGCCCCCATGAGTCGTGTGCTCACTCCCCAGGAAGTTGCCCAAACGTATTCGAGTTTGCCTTCTTTACTCTGGAATTGTACGTCGAAGGCCTTGGCGAAGTTTTGGCCAAGGAAATGTGAAGTCCCTGCCTGCAACCCCTTTCCGTCTTGCATTAACGCCTCTATACAATAGGTTTCGAGTGCTCCGGCGAAGCGCTCATTCGGACTTTTAGTCCCGCGCAATACGGGAATTCCCATAAAGTCCTCTGCAAACGTGGCGTAGACGTCGAGCATTTGTTCCGCTTCGGCAATGGCCTCGTCCTTGGTGGCGTGAGCGGTGTGCCCTTCTTGCCACAGGAATTCTGCCGTACGCAAGAACAAACGCGTGCGCATTTCCCACCGCACCACATTGGCCCATTGGTTCACCAATATTGGCAAATCTCGGTAACTCTGAACCCATTTGCGGTAGGTGTCCCAGATAATAGTCTCCGAAGTCGGGCGAACGATCAACTCCTCTTCGAGTTTGGCATTTTCGTCGACAACGATCTTTCCGTCTTCTCCGCTCTTCAGACGATAATGCGTTACAACGGCACATTCTTTAGCAAAACCCTCGACGTGGCTAGCTTCCTTACTGAAGTACGATTTAGGTATGAACAACGGGAAATAGGCATTGACGTGACCCGTTTCCTTGAACATGCGATCGAGCTCAGCCTGAATCTTTTCCCAAATAGCGTATCCATACGGTTTTATGACCATAGAACCGCGCACCCCGCAGTTTTCGGCGAGGTCGGCCATCACCACTAATTCGTTGTACCACTTACTGTAATCTTCTGATCTCTTGGTTAGCTTTTGGGCCATTGGGAGTTTGGTATAATAGTTGTACTTTGATTAGTGAACCTTTGAGGGGTCAAAGGTATTCAAATTATAGGACCAAAACATTCGACTATGAAAGCGACTCTACTCATACTAACACTCTCCACGGCATTCATAACCGCTTGCTCGTCGGGTTATCTCGCACAAAACGGCGAGTACGATGGCGTATACGATCCTGGGGGCGATGTGATCGACACTTACGCATACGAGCAAACGAACGAAGAGCTCGATCCGCAGGCCGATTTCGACTACGTGGATCCCAACTTCGATCCGAATCAGCAAAACCCGTACGAATACAGCTCGCGGATTCGCCGATTCCACACCACTTCGAGCTTTGGGTACTACGACCCCTACTACACCAATATGGGTTGGTATGACCCTAATCCTAACAATTTCGGCACCAGCATCTACAGCGATGCCTGGATGACCAACAACTACTACGGCAGCAATTACCCGTACAGTGGCTGGGGTACGTCGACAGGCTGGAATTCGTATAGCGGTTGGAATTTCGGCAATAGCTACAGCTGGGGTTGGGGAAGTGTCGGGGCCTACGGCCCGAATTATGGCTATAATCCTTGGTACTCCCCTTACTATGGCTACAACCCATGGAATCCTTGGAGCCCGTGGAATTGCCCAAGTTATTACAACTCGTTCGATGTTATGTCACAAGTGGTTTATGCACCACGTGGACAAAACTCACCTTCCGGAGCGGGTTATACTCAAAACGCCTATGAGGGCGCCGTTCGCCGTGGTGAAATTCAACCACCGAGCGCTTCGGATGACAATGCGATCGCAAGCACGGAGCGTGCTGTGCCGACTTCGCCTCGTACGGTAAAAAATGAGCGTCCGACCGACGTCGTAGAATATGCGATCACCATGGAGCGTTCAGATATCCCGGCACAATCGGGCCGTGCCGTTACTAAAGCGGTACCCGACCAAATCGTTTCGCGCGATGTACAAACTCGCGCCAATACGTATCTACGTCAGAAAGAGATGTTCCGAAACGGTGGTTTCCCGATAGATCGCGGACGCAATACTTCAACACAACAACGGGCCGACGTACCTCGGTTCCTGCAGAATTTCGAGAGCTTCATCAACGGAACTGAGAGTTCGCGACCCAGTATGAATCGCGGTTATGTTCCAAGTTTGAATCAGAATGAAGGACACAACTTCAATCGCGGCAACTCTACGCCGCGTTGGAATACCGGCGGGGGTTCAACTCCATCCTATGACCGCGGCTCTACTCCCCGTTTTAATATCGGCGGAGGTTCAGGAGGGTCCGGTGGTCGTGGTGGAAGCGGCGGTTCACGTGGCGGCGGAAGACGATAAGAGACATGAAAAAAATAGCACTTACACTTATACTAATGGGTGGATTGTATCCACTCGCGATGGCTCAAACGGCCTCGGAGGCCCTTCGCTATTCGCTACTCAATTATCAGGGAACGGCACGTTATGAAGCGCTCGGAGGTGCATTCAATGCCCTCGGTGGCGACCTGAGCAGCGTAATTTTAAATCCTGCCGCAGGCAGCATTTACAAAACATCGAGTTTCGAGCTAACGATGGGCGTACATACTCCGGAAACGACTACTGAATACTCGGGAATGCGCATGTCGGAGAGCACGTCGAACTTTTACGTGACTGGCGCCGGATTCATTAAGCGGTACGAAGATGCCTTACGAACCCCGAAATGGGACGATCTTACCTTGGCCATTGGGTACAGCAGAACGAATGATTTTAATAGAGAGCAAATCATTTCCGGAACTTCGAACACTACCCGAGCGCAGTATTTTTCGGATTTGGCGCAGGGTACGCTTTACGAGGATCTCATTTATACGAATCCATTCGATGCCGAATTGGCGTGGTACACTTATTTGATCGACACCCTTGGCGCGCCCGATAATTACGTTCCGCTGGTTCAGAATCCCGTTGGCACTGTAGCCAGTGAGTACTTGACTTCGAGCGGCGGACAGAGTGAGATCAGTTTTGGGGTGAGTACGACCTATGACGACAAGCTTCATTTGGGCTTTGGCGTCGGTATTCCATTGATCAACTACTCGGAAGAACGTCGATATTTTGAATCGGGCCTCGATTCAGCCACGAATACCATCTCGGGATGGGGTTATGAGCAATATCTGGAAACCATTGGTGGAGGAATCAACTTCAAGGTGGGATTGATCTACAGGCCTGTGAATTGGTTGCGATTGGCCGCTGCTTACCATTCACCTACCTGGTACAGCATGGAAGATTTTTATTCCTCGGAAATGACAACCTCCTTCTCAGACGGTGGATCTGTAACGAGGTTAAGTCCGGACGGTAATTTCCTCTACTCCTTGCGCACCCCACAGCGAATTCACTTAGGCGGTGCCTTGGTCGTGGCTCCGGACGGATTGATCAGTGTGGATTATGAGCGAGTCGATTATGCAAGAGCTCAATTCAATGCCGACGACTTCAATTACGGCAACACTAACAGTGAGATCAGTCAGAGTTTTAACGACATGGCAATTTGGCGGTTCGGAACGGAATGGAGGATCGGAAACCTGTATCTACGAGGTGGCTATCAGCTCTGGGGTGATCCGATCGCCGATGGATTCTCGTTCAGCTTCGAGCGCACGGTGGTATCGGGTGGTGTTGGCTTCCGAAACAACAAATTCCAGGCGGATATAACGGTGTCGAATACGAGAACGAATTCGGACCGATTACTATACGAGGGTGCGCCTTCCGATATCGGCGATTTGGTATCTTTAGACCGAAACGATCAACGCATGGTCGTTACCCTTGGATTCCCTTTCCAATAAGCGGCTAGGGCAGCTTTTCTTCCGCTTGTTCGCGCCGGCGATTGGCCAATCGCCGGTAGTCGGAAACGTAGGGGTAACCCTTGTACTCTAGTGCCTTATCGTACCACTTAATGGCCTCGTTGTACTGTTGTCGTTCGAAGTAAATATTCCCTATTTCCATGCAGCTGGCGGGAGTGAATTTCCGAGAAGTATCAAAAGGTAATTCGGTAACGCGCTGGTAGAATCTCCGAGCGACTTCCAGGTCGCCCAAGGCCTTGTGAACCTGGCCATTACGGTAATACCAATTTTGACGATCAATGTCCTTTTCAAAACTTTCGGGCGGGGTTGACCGCAATACAGAATCAGCGGCCTCGTATTCTCCTGAATCGAAAAGCAATCGCGCTCGCAGCAGCGCAATGGGAACATCAACGTCTTTCAGGTTCATCGCCTCTTTGTCGGCTCCAGCAAAAGCTTTGCCCAAGTCGTCTATTCGATTTTTATAATAGCGCGACTCCTCTTCTTTGCCGTTCATTAGATAGTACCAGCTAAGGAATAGAGCTGCGGACTTTTTGTAGGAATCTCCCGGATAATTGGCTAAATAGTTCAACAAAACCTTTTCACCTTTTGGGTCGTTTACACGGACGAGATTGATCCCATAGAGGTAATCGAGGTACCAGAACCGCATTTGATCAGGTGTGGGCCGGTATTGCGAAAGCAAACTCATTGCTTCAACGTTGTTGTGATCGTCTACCAAGTTCTTCACCTCCGCGAAAAGAATGAGCGGATAACTGTTTTTACCCTTGCTCTTCAAGGATTTTCTATGAGAGGGTATCTCTTGGCCAATGGAAAGGTAATTCGCTGTAAAAGGGATATGCGTGATGTGGAAGCTGTTCTTTGTGGCTCCTTGACTTTCCTCTACTGCTTTAATGATCAAACGCTCGCCAAACTCAGAATCACCCGATATTCCTATGAGGCGGGCGTACCAGACATAGTCGTCCGGAATCGCTCCGGCATACATCTGCACAACACCCCATCCCAGCAGGGCCGGGTAAAAGGTAGAGTCGAGCTCGTAAGCCCGCTCGAACTGTTGATACCCCAAGTAGATGTCGCGAGCTGCGCTCAACGGGTTGCCGTTAAGCGTATTGACCAAGCCACGTTTGAAATAGGTTTCACCCAGCACTACAGACCTCCAAACACTCGTTTTTTCTAGATCGAAGAATCGGTTCAGGTGATCGCGGTACGATTCGTACAATTCGGCTCTATGCTCGTCGTGTTCTTCGACAAGCGTGCGGATAAGGTACAGATCGGTCCAAACGTAATCAACCGCCCGGTTTTCTGGAAAGCGCTCGTTTAGTTCGATCAATACTTTCTCTGCCTCGGACATACGGAATTGAAGAACGAGATCATGAGCCCGGTCCACTTCTGCATTCCATTCGAAATGAGGTTTCTGGGCCCATAAGAACCAAGGAAGAAGCAAAAACCCGCATAGAGCGACAAAGGTGTTTCGAGGCATAGCACAAAAAAAGGGTTTCTTTCGGAAAAGAAGCCCTTTCAAATTAGATTATTGCGGGATCAGAAGCTGGAACCTTCGAAGAGTTTTGACATTTTCTCTTCTTCCTCTCCGGCCAATTCCGGATCTACGAGGATACGACCACAGTGCTCGCTGGTCATGATCTTCTTGCGCTGACCCAACTCGAGTTGTTGCTGAGGAGGAATAGTAAAGAAGCTGCCTCCAGTGGCTCCACGCTCGATGGTCACAACGGCCAAACCGTTTTGTGCGTTGTCGCGGATTCTGTGGTATGCATTCAACAAACGGTCTTCGATAGACTTTTCGAAGTCCTTCGCTTTCTTCAATAGGGCCTTCTCTTCTTTCTCAGTTTCTCCGAGGATGTTATCGAGTTCCGCCTTCTTGTGCTCCAAGTGCTTAGAACGCTCATCGAGCTTGGCTTTTGAACCGTCCAAAGTCTCGGTCTTGTTCTCGATCTTGGCTTTGAATTCTTTGATTCGCTTTTCAGCCAATTCGATCTCCAAGGTTTGGAATTCGATCTCTTTGGACAATGCATCGAATTCGCGGTTGTTCCGGACCTTCATTTGCTGTCCTTCGTATTTCTTGATGAGCTCTTTCGCGTTTGCGATCAAGGTCTTTTTACCTGAGATCTCAGAATCGAGGTCTTTGATCTCGTTCTCAATCTTCTCAATGCGTTTGCTCAATCCCGAGATCTCATCTTCCAAGTCTTCGACCTCCAACGGCAGCTCACCGCGGACAGAACGAATTTTATCGATGCGCGAGTGGACCAATTGCAGGTCGTACAATACGCGCAACTTCTCCTCTACAGAAATCTCTTTTTTCTTGGTTGACTTCGCCATACCTTCTTATAAATAGTTGATGGGATTTGTATTCACTTCCGACAAAAGGACTGCAAATTTATGAAATTTTTGCATAAGCAACTCTTTTATAAGGTCTTTAGTGAACTGCTCACTTTCATAGTGTCCGACATCCGCGATCACGAGGTCTTCTTCGGCGTCGAAGAATTGGTGGTACTTGTAGTCTCCGGTGATAAAGACATCGGCGCCGGCGGCCTTGGCCACTCCAAGCAGGAAGCTCCCCGCTCCGCCGCAAAAGGCAATGCGCTTGACCTGGGGCTTCAAAACCTTAGTGTGGCGAATACAGGCTGTACTCAACTTGGATTTCAACGAAGTCAGAAACTCGGTGGTATCGACCGGCTCGGGCAGCTCGCCTATCATTCCGGCCCCTACCTCAGCATATTCGTTGAGCAGCGGATACACATCGTATGCCACCTCTTCATAAGGGTGAGCTGCCGTCATGGCGCGCACGACCTTCCTTTGTTTCGTGCGCGCCATGATCACTTCGATCCGAGTTTCGGGTCCCGTATGTCTTTGGCCTCTTTCGCCGACATGGGGATCGGTACCATCGCCCGCCCTAAAGGTGCCCTCGCCTTCAATATTGTAACTGCACTCATCGTATGCGCCGATTTGACCTGCACCGGCACTAAAGAGGGCATTGCGCACTTTGTCGGCGTCTTTGTGAGGCACAAAGACCACCAGCTTACAAAGCAGGTCTTTCTTCGGTGCCAGGATTCGCGGACCTACTACCTCGATCCGCCGAGCGATCTCGGCATTCACGCCCGGAGTAACGTTATCGAGATTGGTATGGATGGCATAAATCGCAACATCGTTCTTAATAGCTTTGATCACTGTGCGCTCCACGTAGTTTTTACCGTTCAGTTGTTTAAGCCCGCCAAACACGATCGGATGATGGCCAATGACCATTCCGCATCCCTTTTCTAAAGCTTCGTCGATCACCGCTTCGGTAACATCCAGCGATATCAATACTCGGTCGACCTCGGTCGCGGGATCTCCCACGATGAGTCCACTGTTGTCGTAGCTCTCTTGATAGGCCCGCGGCGCTATCGATTCTAAATACGAAGTAATTTCTCCGATCCGCATAGCGTTCAATTTGCCACTAAAGTATAAAACGCATCTTTGTATGATGCTTAAATGGATATCACAGATCTACGGCTTTTTCGTCGACCGGCGCAACAAGGTCTTTGATGCCGGAGAACGGCCGTCGGTGGAATTCGACCGTCCAGTGATTTCCGTTGGCAACTTGAACGTGGGTGGCACGGGAAAGACCCCGCACGTGGAGTACCTCGTTCGACTCCTTCGCGAGCGGTATGCCACCGCAGTGCTCAGTCGAGGCTACGGCAGGCGCACCAAGGGTTATCGGATGGCCAAGGAAGGCGATACCGCCCACACCCTTGGCGATGAACCCTACCAATACTTCAATAAGTTCGGACTGCCAGGCCGCGACCCTATTTCCGTGGCCGTTAGTGAAAAACGGGTGCTCGGAGCGGCTGAGTTGATCGCCGATCGGGATCCGGCCGTAATTTTGCTCGACGATGCCTTTCAACACCGCCACATCAAAGCGGGCTTACATATCTTGCTCACGACCTTCGACAAACCTTACACGCGGGACGAGCTAATTCCTTTGGGCCGTTTGCGCGAACCCATTAAGGGCGCCAACAGGGCCGATATCATTATCGTCACCAAATGCCCGAGCGATATCACCGAGGCTCAGCGGCAAAGGATTCAAAAAGAATTGGCCCCGAAGTCGCATCAACGGCTGTTTTTCTCGACCTTCGCATACGCGGCCATCCGCCCGCAGGGCGAAATTCGTATTGAACGACCCGAAAAGATCATTGCCCTGGCCGGTATTGCCGAGCCAAAACCGTTCTTGAATGAGCTGAAACAGCGCTACGAAGTGGTTTCAGAGCACCTGTATCGCGATCACCATCGGTTTTCGAAGTCCGATGTTTTGCGCCTACGGCGCGATTTGCAACAGCGCGGAGACGGTTCAACGATCGTGGTAACCACGGAAAAGGATTGGACGCGTTTGTTGCCACTCAAGGACATGTGGAAGGATATTCCACTATACACACTGCCCGTTGAAGCAGTGATCGAACCTAAAGTAGAATTCGACGAATTGATTTTGAACTATGTTGGAAAAAGTAAATAAAGCAGTACGCCATTTAAATAGCCAGCTTCCCGAAACCCCGGAGGTCGGTATCATTCTCGGCACCGGTTTGGCCGGTTTGGCCGAAAAGATCGAAGAGCCGCTTCATATTCCCTATACCGAGATCCCCTACTTCCCGAGATCTACCGTAGCTGGGCACCCTGGGCAAATGATCTACGGAAAGCTCGGTGGTAAAAAAGTCATCGCCATGCAGGGACGCATCCACTACTACGAAGGCTACTCCATGAAGGAGGTGACCTTTCCGGTTCGCGTCATGAAACTGCTCGGCATCGATCTATTGGTATTGTCCAATGCCTCGGGCGGAGTCAATCCCGAGTTCGAGATCGGCGATGTCATGATCCTACGCGATCACATCAACCTACAACCCGAAAACCCACTCCGCGGTGTCAATGTCGATGAGTGGGGTCCTCGTTTTCCGGACATGAGTGAAGCCTACGACCACGCCTGTATTCAAAAAATGCATCAGATCGCCGTGGATGAAGGGGTCGTTTTGCGCGAAGGGGTGTACGCCTCCGTGCCCGGACCCAATTTTGAGACACCGGCCGAATACGGCTACGTGCGCCGGATTGGCGGTGACGCAGTGGGAATGAGTACCGTACAGGAAGTACTCGTAGCACGCCACATGGGCCTTAAGTGCATGGCACTTTCCGTGATCACGGACTTGGGCGTTGAAGGAAAGATCGTTGAGGTCACTCACGGAGAAGTCCAGGAAGTGGCTCAAAGGAGTGAAGTGACACTAAGCAAGCTCGTGAGGCGTTTTTTAGCCGAAGCGTAAGAGACTCGTATCTTTGCACCTCAAAGAAAGAACTTTGGAAATACCATACCACAAATACGAACCGGTCATCGGGCTCGAGGTCCACATTCAGCTTTTGACCGATTCCAAGGCCTACTCTCCCGAAAGTACGGCTTATGGAGCTTCTCCCAACACCAATGTACACCCGGTTTCATTGGGTCATCCGGGCACCCTGCCCATCGCGAATGACCACACCGTGGAATACGCCGCTCGCTTAGGTTTGGCCGTTGGCGCAAACATCCGCGAGCGCAACGAATACGCGCGAAAGAACTACTTCTACGCCGATTTGCCCAAGGGGTACCAAATCACTCAGGACGACACCCCTATTTGCACAGGTGGTGGAATCAACATCAAGGATGCTGATGGCAATCCCAAAACGATACACCTGACGCGAATCCACATGGAGGAAGATTCGGGGAAATCGATCCACGACATCGACCCGTTCAATACACTGATCGACCTTAATCGCGCCGGTGTCCCATTGCTCGAGATCGTTTCAGAACCTGAGATCGCAAATGCGCAAGAGGCCTACAACTACCTCATGGAGGTTCGAAAGCTCGTGCGTTATTTGGAAATATGCGACGGTAACATGGAAGAGGGTTCGATGCGTTGCGATGCCAACGTATCGGTCCGATTAAAAGGAACGACGAAGCTGGGTACGCGAAACGAGATCAAGAACATTAATTCCATGCGCAACGTGATGCGCGCCATCGAAGGCGAAATGAAGCGTCAGATCGAAGTTCTGGAGGCCGGTGGAACCATTGATCAGGAAACCCGTGGATTCGATGCCGTAAGGGGTTCATCAACGGTCATGCGCTCCAAAGAAGAAGCGCACGATTACCGGTACTTCACCGAGCCGGATTTGGCTCCGGTACTGGTAAAAGAAGATTACATCGCTCGGGTGAAGAGCGAACTGCCTCCATTGCCCGACGAATTATTCCGTCGATATACGCAGGAGTTCGGATTGTCGGAATACTATGCCCAAATACTCACCGAGAACAAGGCCATTGCCCTGTATTTCGAGGAGATGACCCACCACACGGCAAATCACAAGGCTGCAGCGAACTGGATGATGGGAAGTATAAAGTCGTACCTCAATGACAGAGCCGTAGAGATATCGGAGTTCCCAATCGCGCCGCAGGCGATCGCGCAAATGATAGACCTCATCGACTCGAACGTGGTGAGCAACACTTTGGCCGGACAAAAACTATTTCCGGCCTTGATCGAGAATCCGACGGCTTCGCCAAAAGAATTGGCCGAACAGAACGGGTGGATCCAGGAAAGTGATGACGACGCCCTTGTGGCTTGGGCAAAAGAAGCCATTGGAATGTATCCGGACAAGGTGGAGGAATACCGAAACGGAAAAAAAGGTTTGATCGGACTGTTCATGGGCGAGGTCATGAAGATGTCGCGCGGAAAGGCCGATCCGAAGAAAGCAAGCGCAATCATTCGAGAACAATTAGAATCATGACGAAGACCATACTGACCATAGTGGCTACGGCCGGAATTCTTTGGTCGTGCAATAACAATACAGGAACCCAAGCGAACGCTGCCGGCGAAGGTGGACGCATCAGCGGGGACATGGAAGGCGCAGGAAAGATCGTTCTTAGCCGAATGGAGCCACGAAATACCGTTGCGATTGATACTGTATTTGCCGATGAAGGTACTTTTTCGTTTGACCTCGACAATGAGGAACAAGCTTTTTATACACTGCAATTTGAGAACGGAGTCAGAATTCTGGTCAGTGCAGAGTCCGGAGATCAGGTTTTGTTAACAGGTCGGTTCGACGAGGGAATTCCCGATTACACGGTTGAAGGTAGTGAGGAGACCGAGGTATTGAGGCAAATCAACGTATTGGCCATGGAAACCTCTCAAAAGGTCGAAGGGCTCAACGAGGAATTGATGGGTGCCCGTGATTCCGATAACTTCATGGAAAAGCGAGAAGAGCTCGTACAGAAGTATACCGCCTTGATGGAGGATCGCAGGTCAGCGCTCGAAAACACCCTCGAGGGTCACGAAGATCACCCAGTTGCCATTTTCGTGCTTTACGCTCAGGTACAGCAACAACAGGTATTCAAAGTTGATGAGGATTTTCCACTGTTTGAAAAAGTAGATCAAAACCTTCAGAAGAATTACCCGAACAACGCTCATGCGGAATTCCTGCACCAACAGGTCGAGGCTAACCGTGCAATAGCCGTGGGCTCGGTAGCTCCGGACTTTACCCTCCCCACTCCCGACGGCAAAGAGGTATCGCTGAGCAGTTTCCGCGGTAATGTTGTGTTGGTCGACTTCTGGGCGAGTTGGTGTGGACCCTGCCGAAAAGAAAACCCGAATGTGGTCGCCGCCTACAAAAAGTACCACGACAAAGGATTCGAAGTGCTTGGCGTATCGTTGGATGGACTTCCCAATCAGCAAATGCCGCGTGAGAAATGGCTCGAGGCCATTGAGGCCGACGGGTTAACCTGGACTCATGTATCTGAAATGAGCGGTTGGAACACCATAGTTAAGGACTTATATAAATTCAACGGGATTCCTCACGCCGTGCTGCTCGACCGCGAAGGTCGTATCATTGCCAAGAATTTGAGAGGTGCTGCGTTGGACGAAAAATTGGCCGAGATCTTCGGTGAGTAAGGAAGGTAAAATATATTTCGCCTCCGATTTTCACCTCGGAGCTCCCGATCACGATTCGAGCCTGGAACGTGAACGAAAGATCGTTCGCTGGCTAAAGTCAATTGAAAACGACTGTAGGGAGCTGTTCTTGCTCGGTGACCTTTTCGATTTTTGGTTCGAGTATAGAGAGGCCGTTCCAAAGGGGTTTGTACGCCTGCTTGGAAAGTTGGGCGAAATGAGCGACTCCGGAATTCCGATTCACTTTTTTGGTGGAAATCACGATATCTGGACTTACGGGTATTTCGAGAAAGAGCTAGGGATAAAGGTCTACAAGAAGCCGCTAGTGGTTGAACTTCAAGGAAAGAAGTGCTATTTGGCACATGGCGACGGCTTAGGACCCGGAGACTGGGATTACAAATTCCTCAAAAAGGTCTTCAATAACGGGTTCTTTCAATGGTTGTTTGCACGAATACACCCGAATACGGGACTTGCAGCCGGAAACTACTTCAGTAGTCGCAGCAGAAATGCGCACAGCGATGGAGGCGCCGAGTTTCACGACCAAGGTGAGTACTTGACACAGTACTGTCAAGAGCTCTTAAAAAAGGAGCATTTCGCCTACTTTGTATTTGGCCACCGACATTTGCCCCTTCAAGTGGAGTTATCCGACGATTCTACCTATTTCAACCTCGGAGATATGATCGGCTATAACACCTATGGTGTAATGGAGAACGGCGAATTCCGCATCGATCACTTCGAAAAAGACCCTTCGGACCGCTTCTTGATCAAGTCGACCAACCGGCTCGAGTAACCCATTTCGTTATCGTACCACCCAATGATCTTGACCATGTTCCCAAGGACACTGGTCATTTGAGCATCGTGTAGGCAACTGTACGAGCTACCTAAGATATCACTCGATACGATTGGATCTTCTGTATATCCAAGAATTCCTTTGAGGTCACTTTCGGATCGTTCTTTGAAGTAGGCATTGATCTTTTCAGCCGATACCGGATTCTTCACAATGAACGTGATATCGGTCAAAGACCCATCGGGTACAGGAACCCGGATTCCGCAACCTCCGATACTTCCATCGAGGTGCGGAAAAATGCGCGTCACCGCTTTTGCCGCACCCGTAGTGGTTGGAACGATGCTCTGTGTGGCCGCTCTCGCCCTTCTTAGGTCTTTATGAGGTGCATCGTGCAGTCGCTGATCTCCCGTGAAGCTATGGACCGTAGTGATATACGCCTCCTCAACCTGGCACAGCTCATCTATCAGCGCAACCATGGGGGCCGCACAATTGGTGGTACAACTAGCATTGGACACCATTCGCTCCGAACCATCGAGTTCGTGGTCGTTGATTCCGAGCACAATGGTAGGCATGTTTTGGTCAACCGGCGGAACGCTCAACACCACCCAGGGAGCGCCCCCCATGAGGTGACCGGCAACTTGTTCCGTGTATTTAAATTGACCGGTAGATTCCAATACAACGTCTACATCATAGGCAGACCATGGAATGGTATCGGGAGTTTTATGGTTCAGTATTGGAATGGACCTACCGTCGATGAATACCTCATCTTCACTCCAGGTTACTTCGCCGGGGAATGCCCTGTGTACAGAATCGTACTTCAACAGGTGACCTAAAGTGTGTGCATCGCTGAGGTCATTGACAACTGCTAGGTCGTAGCCTTCTGTTCTTTGAAGAACTCGGGCAGCCGTACGCCCGATTCGACCAAATCCGTTGATCCCTATGCGCACTTTAGAAGAGGTGCTTCTCGGCATGATAACTCGAACGAACGAGCGGCCCGCTCTCTACATACTTAAAGCCCATTTCCAGTCCGATCTCTTTATACTTCTCGAATTGCTCGGGGGTCACATACTCTTGAACGGGCAAGTGCTTGGGTGTCGGCTGTAAGTACTGACCGAGCGTGATGATATCCACATCAGCTTGGCGCAGGTCTCGTAGGCTTTCGATCACCTCATCTTCCCTTTCGCCCAAGCCGAGCATGATACCGCTCTTGGTCCTTTTTTGACCTTGTCTCTTCATGTAAGCCAAGACCTCGAGGCTTCGATCGTACTTTGCCTGGATACGAACCTGTCGCGTTAAGCGACGAACCGTTTCCGTATTGTGCGAGATGATCTCCGGCGCTACTTCGATCAGGCGATCGATATTGTGCTTTTCTCCCTTGAAGTCTGGTATCAAGGTTTCCATGGTGGTGGTCAGACTCATTCTTCGCACGGCATTTACCGTTTCGGCCCAAATGATGGATCCGCCATCGGCTAAATCATCGCGGTCGACGCTCGTAATTACACAGTGCTTCACTTTCATGAGCTTCACCGATCGAGCAACGCGTTCGGGTTCGTCCCAATCCACCGCATCAGGCCTTCCCGTTGCCACGGCGCAAAATCCGCAGGATCGGGTACAGGTATTCCCCAAGATCATGAAGGTCGCCGTTCCGGCACCCCAACACTCACCCATATTGGGGCAATTTCCACTTTCGCAAATCGTATGAAGCCCGTAATTATCAACCAATCCGCGAACATTGCGGTAATTCTCGCCGGTTGGAAGCTTTACGCGCAGCCACTTTGGTTTGCGTTGTTTATCGGGTTTGGGCTCCTGAGCGGGAGCCGTCAGTATTTCTTGTGACATAGGATCAATTCCACTTCTTGCCGAAGTACATGGAAACGTACAGAGTGGTGAAGAGCTGCATATTGTCTTCAACCGCCATGATCGGCACTTCTTCAAAAAAGTAATCGAGCACGATTCCAACTTCGATCATACTTACCTTCTCTTCGGTAATTCCGTATTCGAAATTGGCCCCGCCTTTAACGAAAACACCTGGGTGGTACCCCAGTTCGTCCCATCCGTTAAAAAAGGAGGCTCGACCGTAAATGTTGTTCACGAAATGTTCGCTTGGATCGTAGGGCTCGGTCGACAAGCGAAACTCGTCTGGATTATTGGGCAATGGGCGAATGACTTCCAGATGGACCGGGCGTGTAAGCCCATTGCTTATTCCTCCCCAGTAATGGGCATGAACGGCCACGGAACCGCGATCGGTCTTTCCCGCGATCATCTTTTCCCAGCCGTATCCGACGCGAATGGTGCTGAAGTAATTCAGCTTGCCAAACTTGTAGCCTCGAGCACTGTCATAAAAAGGGTGGAATAGCTTGATCTCCTTAGGATGCTGCATGGTGGCAAAATCGATCAGAAGCCCCTTTTTCGTGGTTCCGTTCGGATTCTGAAGCCTTTTGAAAGTAGCACCCCACCCTGCGGTATGCACGGTGGCCCCAAAGGTCATCTCGTTGCGATAGAGCAGTCGACTGAAATCAGCAGACGTCTGTTGGGCCCGCAATCCTGCAAGTCCAAACAGCATCAGAATTCCAAATATCGCTGCTGTCTTTGTCATTAGCCATTTACTTCACTGGCGGTGTTTTCCGCCTCGCCGTACGCAGGGCACTCTTCATATGCATGGCACGATGATAGCACCAATCCAAGAACTACACTCACCGTAAGGACTAACAAAATCTTTTTCATCTTTGTTTCTGAGTCTATTAAGGAATGGAACACAAAGGTAACGAAAATACCAAGCCTCAAAGTATCAAACGGCCGAAGTTGGAAACCAGTTGGTTAAACCGGCTACAAAGCGAGTTCGAGCAACCCTATTTCGAAGAACTCAAACATTTCCTCGTTGAAGAACGTGCCAATCAAGTTGTTTATCCGCCCGGAGGACGCATCTTTGCGGCTTTCGACCACACTCCTTTCGACCGAGTGAAGGTGGTTATCCTAGGTCAGGATCCCTACCATGGCACCGGACAAGCAAATGGTTTGTGTTTTTCCGTTGCCGACGGAACAAAGCATCCACCGTCGCTGCGGAATATTTTCAAGGAGATCGAGTCGGACATAGGACACGCCTATCCCACGAGCGGAAACCTGGAACCCTGGGCCGATCAAGGCGTTCTCCTCCTCAACGCCACCCTCACGGTCCGCGCCCATCAAGCGGGCAGCCACCAAGGGAAAGGCTGGGAGATCTTTACGGATCGCGTAATCGAGCTGCTCTCCAACGAGCGCAAAGACTTGGTTTTCTTACTCTGGGGCAAGTTCGCTCAAAACAAAGCGGCAAACATCGATTCTGGCAAACACCATATTCTTACAGCTCCTCACCCAAGCCCGTTCAGCGCACACACCGGGTTTTTCGGGTGCCGACATTTTTCGCAAACAAATGCGTTACTGCAACAGAACGGACAAAATCCCATCGACTGGCGACTCTCCTAAAATACTGCCTCATCCTGCTTTTGCCTCTCGGCCTCTCGGCCCAGCAGCTCGATCTCAATATCGAAGTGCACGATATTCCGGAGCGCGACTGGCCCTTTGATCGATCCTTTGCCGACAGCCTCTCAACGGAGCAGGCTCTATATGGTTATCTTCGGGCCCTACGGGCCGATGGCCATTGGGCGGCTCGGCTCGACAGTGCGGCATGGAACGAAAGCACCCTACAAGCGTTCATCACCCGCGGGTCCTTAGTATACTGGGCCGAGATACATTGGTCCGACGAATCCTTTGCCCTACTTCCGCGTGACCCTAAACTACAACGTTGGAAAGGACGCACGCTTCAGGCCAACGACTGGTCAAAATGGCAACAACGCGTGTTGACCTCTGCCGAAAACAATGGCTATCCCTTTGCTCGGCTACAGTGGGACACCCTCTCTCCGCGAAACGATTCGCTCCGAGGGTCACTCACCCTGAACCCCGGACCTTATATTCGTTTCGATAGTGTGAATGTGCGCGGTTACGACGAGATCACGGAAGCCATGGTGGCTAATCTCCTAGACCTCAAGGTAGGGTCGCCTTACTCCGAAAAAACCCTTCGCGACTTACAAAAGGTCGCTCGGGATATCGAGTACCTGAACATGCCCCGGAGCCCTCAGGTCCTATTCAATCGCGATAAAACGGTGGTTTTCACCTACCTCGAAAAACAAAAGGCCAATCAATTCGACGGTATACTGGGATTCAACACTAACGACGGTGTGGTTACACTGACCGGTAATGTTTATCTCCGCTTACTCAATGCCTTCGATCGCGGTGAAGAATTGGTGATCGACTGGAGCAGCCCGGGAAACACCACCCAAAAACTCGATCTGCGCCTATCGTACCCCTATCTCTTCGGGTGGAGCTGGGCCATAGAGGGCGTTCTGAACCTACTTAAGCAAGACTCGTCGTTCCTCAATCTTCAGTCGGACCTCGGATTGCGCTATTTCTTGAACACCAAGGCCAGCATGAGCTTCACCTATCAAACGAAAAGCTCCTCAACCCTCGGCGACGAAGCAATATTCGGAGTTACGGATTATACCTCCAGGTTCTACAATATCGGCTTGCGCTGGAGAACAACAGACCGGCGTATTGCACCACGCAATGGTCAAGAGCTCGAAGTGAAATTCGGACTGGGTGAAAGGAATGCCAACGATTCGAGCCAAACCCAGTACAATGCAGAAATTGATTTCAAGAACTACTGGCAGTTTACCGATCTGCTCGTGTTGGTGAACCGATTCCAGTATGGTCGTTTCGACGGAGACATTAGATCCGGAGGGTTGGGATCGAGTTACTACAACGAACTCTTTCGGTTCGGGGGAATTCAAAATCTAAGGGGATTCGACGAGCAAAGTTTGTTCGTTTCGGAGTACCTCATCGGAACTTTTGAACTTCGATTATTGACAGGAAGCGATGGCTATTTTTTGGCCTTTACCGACTTCGGTTTTACCCAGTCCGGGAACCTCATCGAAGTGACTATTCCGACCACCGGATCGGTGTGGAGTTTTGGCGCGGGAGCCGCGTTTAAAACACCGGCCGGATTACTCAACTTGACCTATGCACTCGGTCGAAGAGAAGGAGGCACTTTTCAGTTCGACAGAGCCAAGGTTCACATCGGTTTAGTGAACCAATTTTAATCGAATTAGTCATTATTGATTTTCGCAAATGGTTTCTTATAATTTTATATTCCAGTATTTTACATTGTTTATATGAAGTTCTTTAAAGCTTTTACATATTCGATGATCCCGAATCGAATTCCTCGCTTAAAACCCGTATTTTAGCCCTATGGAGTATGGATTCATAGTGGTTGGATTAGTCCTTGGTGGTGTCATCGGCTACCTCCTCGGAAGAAAAAAATCAGGTGGTGAAAGTGGCGGAATCTCACAAAGTGAGATCGACGAAAAGTACGTTTTACGCCCCCTCTACTCCACCCTCGAAAATCAAATTTCCGAGCTTAAAAAAGAGCGCGAAAAAGACGACGATGAGCGGCTCGATTTAGCCCGGAAATTAGCCGCCAAGGAACAGGAGTTGGCCAACCTTGCCGAGCGACTTTCAGAGACCAAAAGAGATATAGAACAGCTTCAAGAAAAGTTCAAGGTCGAGTTTCGAAATGTGGCCAACGAGCTACTCGATGAAAAATCGAAGAAGTTCACCGAGCACAATGAGAAGGAGCTCGAGCGCATTCTTCAACCTTTTAAAACGAAGTTGAAGGAATTCGAAGACAAGGTCGACAAGACCTATAAAGACAACCGCGACGAGCAAATTAGTCTCAAAACGCAGATCGAAGGACTGCAAAAGCTCAATCAACAAATGGCCAAGGAAGCTCTTGAGCTCACCAATGCGCTTAAAGGCGACAGCAAGATCATGGGCGATTGGGGCGAATTTCAGCTCACACAGTTATTAGAGCAGGCCGGACTCAAGGAAAACGTTCACTTTACTACCCAGAACAGCTTCGGCGATGCTGATGGTAGGCAAAAACGGCCCGATTTCATTGTGCACCTTCCCGACGATAAGCACCTCATCATCGACGCCAAGGTTAGCCTTAAGGCCTACGAAGAATATCATTCAGCCAAAGACGAAGCACAGCGGGCCGATGCATTGAAAAAGCACATCATAAGTGTAAAGACTCACATCAAGGGGCTCGGAACCAAGCGCTACGAGGACCTTTACGATATTCGAACTCCCGATTACGTGATGATGTATATCCCGGTAGAGCCGGCTTTCCTGCTTGCACTGGAACACGATCGCGAGGGGCAACTCTATTCCGAGGCACTCGACAAAAATGTAGTCTTGGTCAGTACTTCCACTCTTTTGGCGACCTTACGAACCGTTGGCTACATTTGGAAACAAGAAACGCAAGCGAAAAACGTTCAAGAAATAGCGGATCGTGGAGCCAAGTTGTACGATAAGTTCGTGGGGTTCGTTGAAAACCTGCAGGATATCGGCACTCGGCTCGATCAGGCACAGGCCAGCTTTCACAACGCTACGCGGCAACTGAGTGAAGGTCCGGGCAACCTAGTGCGACAAGCCGAACAACTGCGTTCGCTTGGGCTAAAAACGAACAAAACCCTGCCGGAAGGATTAAAAGAAAGCAGTGAAGACGAATAACGACATTCAAGGGCTATATCGCGCCGCGAGGCGCATATTCGCGTTTATTGTGTTGTTATTGTTGGTTGCCGCCTGCGGCGGGAAGAAGGGCTTGACGTCGCGGAACATGGCGCACCTATACCAACAGGAGTCGATGCTCATGCGACCCGACTATTACGTCATCAATCAAAGTCCGAACAGCTCGGAGCTGAATTTTCGATTGCTCTCCCACGACCTTTTGTACATGCGGCCGTCTGAGGACGATCTCTTCAAGGCGGACGTACGCGTGCGGGTGAGACTTTACAGTTCCCTTGAAAACCCGGTGCTACTCGATTCGACTTCGCTGCATTTCGTGGATGAGCAAACGGAAATGCGAGACAAGGTGCTTGAGGGCGTGATCCCCTTCTCTACTCCGCCCGCGAGGAAATACGTGTTGGAGGTGCAGCTGGAAGATCTGAATCGCGATTACATGCATCAGAGTTATGTGGAACTCCGAAAGGTGACCCCGAGTTCGCGAAATTACTTTTCAATATCCAAGCCCACCGGTGAAAAAATGTACGAGCCATTTGTCAATGTCGGAGAGCCTTTTGTACTCCATCATTCGGGCCCCACCGAGGATTCGCTATTTGTTAGAGTGTATCAAAGGAAGTTTCCATTGGCAAGTCCGCCCTATGTGATCGAGAACAACGTGGCATTCGACTATGCGGCCGACAGTCTCTTTCGGATGGCGATCGGTGACACGATCTCCTTTGAACAACCCGGATTTTACCATTTTCAATTCGACACCACGTCAACTGAAGGGTTCACGGCCTTTTGCTTTTATAACGATTTTCCGTTCGTGACCAAGGTAGAACACTTGGCTCCACCCATGAGGTACATTACCACCAAGAAGGAGTTTGAAGCTTTGACTTCGAAAAAAGCAGTCGATGCTTTTTGGATCAAGAACGCCGGCACGCCCGATAGAGCAAAGATGCTGATCAGGACCTACTACAACCGAGTTGAGGATGCCAATTCGTTCTTTTCGTCCTATACGGAGGGCTGGCGAACGGATCGTGGAATCGTGTACACCATTTTTGGTCCGCCAAACATCATTTACAAGACCGCGGATAGCGAAAGTTGGATCTACGGTGAAGAGAACTCCATGTTGAGCTATAATTTTAACTTTGTGCGAGTACAGAATCCATTCTCAGCCAATGCTTTCGCCCTGAATCGATCTAGTATTTATCGATACAGTTGGAGTCAGGCCGTTGACACCTGGCGACAAGGTCGTATCTTCAACGTTTCGGACGTACAACGCGCACAAGATGAATCGGACCGACAGTTCTCCAGACCTTATTTTTGGTATTAAGCCCGTACTCGAAGGTATTCGCAGCGGAAAGGAATTTGATAAGATCATGCTTCAGAAGGGTGATCAGGGAGAGGCTTTTCAAGAGCTTTTCGCAGAGATTCGCGCGGCGAATTTGCCGTTTCAGCATGTCCCCTATCAAAAGCTGAATCGAATAACGCGAAAGAATCATCAAGGCGTGGTCGCCTTTATTTCACCAGTATCGTTTCAGCCGATCGAAGAAGTACTTCAGACGGTGTACGAGCAAGGTGAGACTCCTTTGTTCATTGCACTCGACCGCGTTACCGACGTTCGAAATTTCGGAGCTGTGGTTCGCTCTGCGGAGGCCATGGGTGCCCATGGAATTCTGGTGCCAGAGAAGGGTTCGGCTCAAATAAATGGCGATGCCGTAAAGACATCGGCCGGTGCTTTACTGCGTTTACCCATTTGCCGAGTTCGTTTTTTGAAGGATGCGTTTCAATACTTGAAAGATAGCGGCATTCAAATTGTGGGAATCACCGAAAAGGCCGAGGCTCCACTATCGGAGATCGACTTTACCGTGCCTACCTGTCTGATCATGGGTTCAGAAGAAGACGGTATTTCACCTGAGTACTTAAACACGACCGACGCCAACGGAATGATCCCCATGCCTGGCGGATTTGATTCGCTGAATGTAAGTGTAGCGGCCGGAATGGCCCTTTATGAAGCGGCTCGACAGCGCTTTGAGGTCGGTTAACCCCTAGATTTTTGGCTTTCGGCGTAGCTTTTTTATTTCGCCCCGTTTTTTCTTTTCGTCGACCTGCTTTTCTTTTACGGCCGTTGGTTTTTTGATCGGAATACGTTTTTTCTTCTTGGTAAGGGCTTTTTCGAGGAGTTTGAAAAAGCACTCGACAACAGCTACTTTATTTGCGGCCTGACTCCTACTACTCTCATCGGAAAGCAACAACTCGCCCTCTTCGGTGAGCTTTTTCGCCCAGGCCTTTTGGACGCGAAGTTTCTCATCGGCCCGCAGGGCCATACTCTCTTCGACCGAAAAACGAAACGTGACGCGCGTTTCGGTCTTGTTGGCATGTTGACCACCCGGACCTCCGCTACGAGAAGTCTCGAACTGAAAATCCGAGGAAAAATTACGATTCCTTTATTCGACCCGTGTAGCTTTGTCCATTACCTTTGCTTAATGGCGGACAAAAAATACAAAATCGGAATTGCCCTTTCGGGCGGAGGGCTCGTGGAATTGCGTATTTAGGGGTTTTGAAGGCATTGCGCGAGCGCGGAATCGAGCCTGAGATCGTGAGCGGAGCCAGTGCTGGTAGCATTGTTGGAGCACTTTACGCCGACGGTCATGACCGGGAAGACATATTCAAGCTATTCCAAGAGCAGGGTTTTTATAAGTTCGTTCGCTTCGGACTAGAGCCCATGGGGCTTTTAAATCTCGACGGTCTTGTGAAATTGCTCGAGAATAATTTGTCCGTAAAGAACATTGAAGACCTTAAAAAGCCACTGGTGATCGCATGTACGGAGTTCAATTCCGGTAAGATGCGGTTTTTCTCGGAAGGACCTCTGCCTACATTGGTTCGGGCATCGTGCTCTATTCCGATCTTGTTCAAGGCGGTCGAGTACGAGGGAAAGTACCTCGTTGACGGCGGCGTAACCACGAACATGCCCGTTGAGCCCATAGCCAAAGACTGTGAGCGGATCATTGGCTCGCATGTGAATCCGATCGACGAGCAAGATGACCTTTCGGGATGGACCACCATGATCGACAGGGTATTCACCCTCGCGACCTACAACACCATTCGACTGCATATTCCGAATTGCGATCTATTCATTGAGCCGCCAAAACTGGCGCACTTTGGGATATTTTCATCGGCCAGGGACCGCCAGATGTTCGATCTGGGGTACGACGAAACCATGAAGCAACTCGACGAGCAGGGCTTTGAAGCATAATGGGGCTATTGCGTACCTTGGGTGCGTACTAAAAGACCCTTATGTGTGGAAAACATTTACTGAGTTCGCTCTTTGCGATATTGGTCTTTGGGGTATCTGCCCAGAATTATACGATCTGCAAAACACACGCCGGTGCGGCTTATACAGCCGGCCCTACGCGGTCCGATACCTTCGATATCTTGCATTCGACCATCGAATTGGACTTCACGGACTGGAGTTCTCAATCGCTCGATGCCCGAGCCGATATTGTCGTTGCGCCGAGAATGACCGGAATATCATCGATCCGCTTTGATTTACTGGGTTTGATAGTAGACAGTGTGTATGTCGATAGCGTATTGACCGGGTTCACGTACAACTCCCCCGTTCTGAATATTCCGGTATCGTTCGTCTACGGTCCAAACCCTACTCCCCGCACGATCACGGTTTTTTACCGCGGTCAGCCCACTACGGACGGGTCGGGCTGGGGTGGATTCTACTACGGAAACAACATCGCCTATAATTTAGGGATCGGCTTTGCCGCCGATCCACACAACTACGGACGAACCTGGTTTCCCTGCTTCGATCAATTTGTTGAGCGATCGACCTATACTATAAAAACCTTGACAGAAGGTGGGCGTATTTCGCAAGCCACGGGGGTACGGACAACCGAGCAATTTTTAAACGGCGACACATTGTATTCCGAGTGGGATTTGGCTCAGCCCATTCCAAGTTACCTCGTTGGTTTGGCCGTGGGAAAATACTACCGGTATACCGATAGCTATGCGTCGATCACTGGATCTTTAATTCCGATCGAAATTGCAGCGCAGGCAGGCGATACAGCGGATGCTCCGGGCTCATTCAGCCATCTTGTCGACGCCCTTCAATGCTTCGAGAGTTGGTATGGTCCTTATCACTGGGATCGTATCGGCTATGTTTTGACGGGGCAAGGTGCTATGGAGCATCCGACCAATGTGGCCTACCCTGCCTTTACCGTGGACGGATTCAACAATTACGACGACCTCATGGCACATGAGTTGGCCCATCATTGGTGGGGTGATTATGTGACCTGTTCTCAGGCCGAGCATATGTGGATCAACGAAGGCATGGCAGAATTCAGTGCCCATTTGTTTTTCGAGTGCCTCAATGGTCGCGATAGCTACTTGAATCGAGTGCGCAGCAATTGGTACTCCGTTTTGAAATCGGCACATCAAAACAATGGGGACTTTTTGGCCGTTGACGGGGTGGGCCATGCGAACACCTATGGAACGCACGTGTACAACAAGGGTGCAGGTATGGTGCACAGTATGCGCGGGTACTTGGGCGATTCGCTATTTTCTGCAGGGCTTCAAGCTCTCCTCAGCAACAACGCGTTGGATACCTTGAGTTCGGCCGGATTCGAACAGCAGTTGTCCGCGGTGACCGGCATCAGCATGTCGAAATTCTTTGAGAACTGGTTGTATGAACCCGGTTTTCTTGAGATCGGTATAGATGAAATAGATCTAGGCGTGAATTGGAGTAATCTGTCCGCTGACGTGACCTTAAGCCAAGGGCTGCGCGCCACTGCGAATCTATACCACGATGTTCCTCTGGAGATCGGCTTCTACGATTCGCTCTGGAATCTACACATTGAGACCGTCACGCTCAACAACGCTTCAGAGACTTTCAGTTTTGGCCCATTGCCCGCGAATCCGGAATGGGTCGTCGTAGACCCTATGGACAAGCTCATGTTGGGCAACACGTACGAACAAGAAATCTTCAACGTCCCTGTGTACCGCAATATAGGTCGGTGCGATATGACCATTGACGTTACCTCGGAGAATGACTCGTCCTGGGTGCGTCGAGAACATCACTGGGCGGGGCCGCGCGGAACGGTTGTGGCCAATAACGGCAACGCTCATATTAGCGGGAATCACTATTGGTCGGTTCGAGGCAGCCTTTCGAGCTCTTTCGCCGCCACGGCCACCATTCGGTACGATGGCCGCAATGGCCAGCTCGATGAGGATTTGGCCAACGCCACTGAAGATTCACTCATACTCCTCTATCGGGCGCCGGGAAATACCGATTGGGTCGAATATCCTTACTACACCAAGGACGTAATGGGAAGTGCTACTAACGGATTCGGACGAATGATCATCGACACCTTGATGTTGGGCGACTACGCCTTTGCGAATGGGGTATCCACTATCGGTTTGGATGAAGAACGAGGAGCCCTTCCGCTGAAATTATATCCGAATCCGGCCCGCGAACAGATCGTGATCGACGGGTTGCCCGATTAAACTGAATACGTCATCGTCAATCAGGCAGGGCAGGCTGTGCGCGAGGGTCGTGTGAATGACATGGAGTCGCTTTCGGTTTTCGGCCTCTCGGCCGGAAGTTACCGCATACAGTTAGGATCCAACTCTTTGAGCTTTACTGTGGTCAAATGATTCCATGAAGGCCGGCACCCTGCTCACCTAACCTATCCACCTTTCTTTCCACTTCGGGGTCCTTTTCAACCGGAGGGGCGTGGTGTCCTTTTATCCGAGCGTCAATGATGAGTGAACCGCGGCAGCCCCAATGTTTGTTCTCGGTAAAGGAGTTGACGCCGTAAATATCGTGACTGGGGTTAGAACGCGTATAGGTAACCCAGAGGTAGTTGTTAAGGGTACGCACTGCGAAGGACGCGTCGTCGACCAGCACGATCAAAGGAAACCCTTGGAGGTCGGCTGAGGCCCATCGCGCCGCGAGGCGCTGAATTTCTTCATTGGCCTGTTCATAGTTTTGCCACGGCCCGATCTCGACGGCCACGGTTCCGGGCTGCGCCACCTCAACCGCATTGACCTCACTCCCCCAGTCCAACGAGGGCTTCTCAGTAGCTAAATGGCGCTTTTTAGCTCCGGCAGCGGCCACGACGACCTTGGAGCCGGTATTGAGTCCATCGCCGCTGTAATCGAGCGTATCGATGCTCGTTTGCGTATGGAAGTGCAGATCCCGTGTCCAATCGACCCGCTCGAGCACGTGACAAAAGAATTCGGACACGTGATGCGTGGTCAGTTTTGGGTTGTCGGAGCCATCGATGATGAATACGAATTTAGCCAGGCTGAGTTGTCCGAATCCGAGCACGTGGTTTGCGATGGTGAGGATCTCCTGAGGGCGTTTCTTTTCGAGATAAGGGGTATAGCGTTCAAATCCAATCGCTAGTAGCAGTGGGTGCACTCCGGCGGCATCGACAGCGTGAACTTCTCGGAGACCCGGAATTTCGTTGGGGATGGCCGGACCGGTGATCTCGTGGATCAAGGCCCCGAACTGTGTGTCTTCTTGAGGCGGTCGGCCGACAACGGTGAAAGGCCAAATGGCATCTTTGCGGTGGAAGACCTTGTGCACCTTCATGAGTGGGAAGTCGTGCTTGAGGCTGTAGTAACCTAGGTGGTCGCCAAAGGGGCCTTCGGGTTTGTTTTGACCGGGATGGACTTCGCCGGTGATCACGAAATCGGCGTCGGAAGCCAATCTGTATCCGTCGCGTATTGTGTGCCTGAATCTGCGTCCGCCCAGGGCTCCGACAAAGGTCAATTCTGACAAACCTTCAGGAAGCGGCATAACGCCTGAAAGGGTAAGTGCCGGAGGTCCACCGACGAAAATGCTCACCTTAAGTGGATGACCTTTGGCGTTTGCTTTGGTTTGATGCACTCCGATACCTCTGTGAAGTTGGTAATGGAGTCCGATTTCGCGGTCTTGTTCGTATTGGTTTCCGCCCAGTTGAATTCGGTACATACCGATGTTTGAATTCATGATTCCCGGTTTGTCGGCATCTTCGGTGTACACTACGGGGAGGGTAACGAAAGGCCCGCCGTCCATGGGCCAGTGTTTAATTTGAGGAAGGTCGGAAATAGCGCATTCGTTCGAAGCTACAGGGGACTGCCCCATGGTGCGCATGGGTAGTGCCTGAAGACCGGTAAAAGGTGCCGAAGCGTATTTAAGTGGATTCTTGATCGCCTTAATGGGATCACCCTTGAGCTCTACTACTTTTTGAACGGCGTCGAGGGTGTGGCGGAACATGAACTTGGAGCGCTCGAGTGAACCGAAGAGGTTCGAAGCTGCGCGGAATTTTGAGCCTTTGACATTCTCGAACAGCAGTGCGGGGCCGCCCGCTTCAAAAACGCGCAGGTGAATGGCCGCCATTTCAAGATTGGGGTCTACCTCCTCTTTGATTCGAACGAGGTGGCCGTGTTTTTCGAGGTCGAGTAAAGCTTGTTCGAGGCTTTTGTAGCCCATTGATTGGGTTTTGAGAAGTAACAAAGATAGCAAGCCTTCGGTTTGCGGGGGACAGAAATGAATTTATCGATGGATTGTGTTCGTTGCAGAGCGTTTGTTGGCCGTTGGGTGGATGACGACCGCCCATAAAAAAAGGTGCTGTATTAAATCGCAAGTGAAGGGAGTGTTCACTAAAGTGTGTCATTGGTTAAAAATCTATCTTCAAAATAGTCACATAAATCCCTGCGGACATTA
>JAGWBA010000023.1 GCA_021296215.1 Flavobacteriales bacterium | reverse complement strand
CAACTCGCCTGCAAGGGACTCCCACCCTCTGGAAAATTAGGTACATTTAATACCCGTTGCCCTTGCCGGGCACACACAAAGTGTAAAATGAGTGCGGCCGTCCTTTAAGTTGCTGCGGTGCCTTATGGTAAGTTTTTCAGTCGGTTCACCTGTCGCGGAGGCGGGAAAGCCGCATTCATTTTACACAGGGCCGTTGCAAAGCCCACCTTCAACCAATCAGCCCATAAAAAACTCATCGCGCGCAGCGCGACCTGATTTCGGCTTCGGCGAAACCTGATTCACAGAACCTGATTTACTACTCGGAAGCGTGCAGCTCCCCCACCTTCCTCACAATCGTTTCCGCAAGTTTGCGGTTCGACTCATGGGTCCAACCCGCAACGTGGGGGCTTAAGATCACCCGTTCGTCTGCAAGGAGTTTTTGAAGGGGTTCGGGCAGTTCATCGCGATCGAATAAGTTGCTGAAACTGGCTTTTTCGTATTCCAACACATCGAGGCAAGCGCCCAAGACCTTTCCGCTGTCGAGCCCGCGAATGAGTGCTGCTGTATCCACATTCTTCCCACGCGCGGTATTGATGAGGTAAAACGGCTTCACGCACGCTTCAATAAAGGCGTCGTCGATATAGTGATAGGTCTCCTCCGTCTCCGGTAAATGCAAACTGATCACATCTGCATTCTGTTGAACCGTCTCCAATGAAGCCTCTTCAATGGAATAGTCATTGCCTTCCATTAAGAACTCAGAATTAAGAATTAAGAATTCGGATTTATACTTATCGTGAGCTAGAACTTTGATATCGAAACTCCTAAGTTTCCGCGCAAACCAACTTCCCATAAACCCAAAGCCGATGATTCCGACCGTTTTGCTGTCGAGCTCCACGCCTCTGTTGGATTCGCGTTTCCAAATGCCTGAGCGGACTTCAGCATCAGCTCTACGTAAGTTGTTGAACAGGGAGAGCAGCATGCCCAGGGCTTGTTCGGCCACCGCGTTTCGGTTGCCTTCGGGGGCATTCAGGCAGGCGATACCTTTCGATTCTGCGAAGACAACGTCGATGTTTTCCATTCCGGCCCCGACGCGACCGATCCACTTCAACTGAGTACCCGCTTCTAATAGGGCCTTATCGACCTTTATACGCGAGCGAATGACCATGCCCTCGTATTCACCGAGGTGCTGTTGAACTTGCTCGTACGACCAATCGTATGCTTCGATACATTGGTAGCCGAGCGTTGTTAATCCGCCGGCTAGGGCGTCATCGTTCTTATCGACTAAAAGGACCTTGCCGAGCATCAAAAACCGAGAATGAGCTTGCCGATGCCGAAGTAGATGCACAGGCCGATGACGTCGTTGGTGGTGGTAATGAAGGGACCCGTGGCGAGGGCCGGGTCAATGTTGTATTTGTCGAGTGCCAGGGGCACAAAGGTCCCGAAGAGGGCGGCGAAGATGATCACGGCGAATAGGGCGATGCTGACCGTGGTGGCGAGCATGATCTCCCACCCGAGTATTTGACTGATGCCGAACACGAGTACGGAAATGATGGCCCCGTTGAGGAGTCCGACCCCCAGTTCCTTGGCCAGTTTGTTTCCGATGGTACCGCGTTTAATGCTTTCGTTGGCGAGCGACTGCACGATGATGGCGGCCGATTGCACGCCTACGTTTCCGCCCATGGCCGCAATGAGGGGGATAAAAAGCCCCATGGTGCCGTTTTCTTCGAGCGAAAATAGGTCGAGCATTTGGGCGGCGACCACTCCTCCGAACATGCCAACGAGGAGCCAAGGCAGGCGGGCGCGCGTAATGCGGAACAGATCGTCGCTTTGTTCTACGCTTTCGGAGATACCCGAGGCCATTTGGTAGTCGCGTTCGGCCTCTTCTTTCATGACGTCGAGCACGTCGTCGACGGTAATGCGGCCGAGCAGGCGTCCGAGTTCATCGACCACGGGCAATACCACGAGGTCGTATTTCTGCATAATGATCGCCACTGCTTCGTCGTCGGCGGAGGCTTTGACGGAGATCACGGCCGGATTATAAAGCTCTTTGACCTTGGTGCGCGTGCTGTTGGTGAGCAGCTTTTTCAGCGACAGGGTTCCTTTGAGGCGATCGTCGTCATCGACCACGTACACGGCGTGCACTTCTTCGATCTCTTCGGCCTGACGACGCATTTTGCGCACGCAGGTGAGCACGCTCCAGTTTTCGTTCACCTTGATGAGCTCCTTGGCCATGAGTCCACCCGCGGTATCCTCCGGATAGTTGAGCAGGTCCACGATGGTCTTGGCGTGCTCGATGTCCTGAATCTCGTCTATAACGCGCTCCTTAACGTCGTCGTCGAGCTCGGCGATGAAGTCGGCCGCGTCGTCGGAGTCGAGGTTGTACAGGATCTCGTTGGCGATCTCGTGGGTGCTGAGGTGGCGCACTACTTTCGCGCGCGTTTCCTCTTCGAGCTCCATAAGGATATCGGCCGATCGCTCTTCGTCGAACAACTGGTAAAAAGCAGCGGCCTCGGTCTCCTTGAGTTCCTCCATGATCTCGGCGGCATCGGCCGGGTGGAGGTTTTCGAACTCGGTGATCAATTCCTCGGTGTTCTCCGTTTCGAGGCGTTCCTGAATGTGCTCGATGTATTCTTTAGTCAGTTCCACCAGATTGCTCTTGAAGGTGTTGCGTGAGTTCGACGAATTGTGCCACGTTGAGCTGTTCGGCGCGTTTATTCAGCACTTCCAGCTCTTTCGTAGGCCCGTCGAAAATAAGACTTTTCAAGGCATTTCTCAATGTTTTCCGGCGTTGGTTGAAGGCCAATTTCACCACTTGCTTGAACTTGACCTCGTCGCAAGCGAGTTGGTCGACGTCGTTTCGGACGAGCCGAATGACGCCGCTATTGACCTTTGGGGGCGGATTAAAACTGCCCGGTTTTACGGTGAACAAGTACTCGATATCGTAGAAGGCCTGAAGCAGCACGCTCAGTATTCCGTACGTTTTGCTCCCGGGTGAGGCCGCCACGCGCTCGGCGACCTCTTTCTGGAACATACCCACGACTTCGGGCACGTGCTGGCGTTGGTCGTACACCTGAAAAAGGATCTGCGAGCTAATGTTGTACGGGAAGTTTCCGATGATTCCGCAAGGGATGGGTAGCCTAGCGGCTAGATCCAGGGCCAGGAAGTTCCCTAGATATCGGTCGGTGGGGTATGGAAGATACTGCGCCTGCAGGTACTCTATGGATTCGGTGTCGACCTCGCTGAGGTAGAGGTCTATTTCGTCGCGGTCCATGAGGAACTGGGTCAGTACACCCGTCCCCGGACCGATTTCCAGAACGGTGCGATAACCATCGGCCCGTAGGGCCATAGCGATCTTGCGCGCCGTTTCGGGCTCTTTCAGGAAATGCTGACCAAGATGTTTTTTTGCGCGAACCACTGATGTTGAGCTTTAGTCTTTAGGTTGAATTATAGGCGTGTTATTTATGGTATAAGTGGCGCTTCGCGCTAGAAGTGATAATAGTGAATTATTCAAAAGAGACACTAAACCACTTATAACACTGCTACTACTTAAAACACAGAATTCTACGAATTCCGAAAGAGTTCTTGCACTTCCAAAAGGGTCCTAAACGCCACCACCTTATCGCCATAGCGCTCCAGGGTCTTTTGCTTGAGCTCGGGTCCGGCGTGTTGCTGATACTGCTGCACGGCGATCATGTGCGGAGCCGTGTACTGTACGCTATAGGTGGTGCCGCTTTCTTCCTGAACGAGCACCTTGGTAAAGCGGGCCTCGGTGAAATAACCGGTGGCCATGACTTCGGGCACGTGGGTTTCGCGCATCCAGGTGAGCCAATCGTCGTGGATCGAATCGTCCACGTTGAGGGTAACGTTATATATGATCATAGGTCTGGGTTGTCGCCGCGCATGGCGCGGTAGCGTTTGCGGGCCTGAACGGTATAGCTGCTGCCCGGGTACTTGGTGAGCATGTCACCGTAGAGTTCAAAGGCCTTTTCTGAGTCGCCGATCTGTACATCGTAGAGTCGCGCCAATTGATAGTAGGCGTCGTCGCCCAACAGGTCAAAGCTGTAACTGTCGACGATCTGCTGATAGGCCTCTGCGGTTTTGGTCCAGTTGCGCTGTTCAAAGTAGATCTGCGCGCGCTTGTACAGAATCTCGTCGATCAGCGTATGGGCTCCGTAGGCTTTTTCCATGTACTCGAGCACTGTAAGGGCCTCATCGTACTGTTGCTGGTAGGCCAGGAGTTCGGCTCGCGCATAGGTCTCGAGCGCATCGCTGGTGGTATCGAGATTGAGGTTGTCGGAGATCAACAGCGACAAGTTCATGGCGTCGTTGGCGATGAGTTTCGAAGTACTTGCTTTGAGCACGTCGAGCTGAGCTTGCGCCCACTGGAAATCGCCTTGGTAGTAGCTGATGCGCGCTCGGCGGAACTTCGCTTCTTGACCGATGATGTCTTCTTTGAAGTCTTTTTCGACCTGTCCGTACAGCAATATCGCATCCCACTCGGAGCCTTTCAGCAGCAATATGTCGGCCAGCTCCAGCTTCACTTCGGCCAAGTCGAACGGTCGGGCGTTGTTGAATTCGAGGGCGTTTTCGAGCAGCGTCTGAGCTTCGTCCACGTTCTGCAAAAAGAAGGCCTCCAAATGGGCGAGGTCGCGCATCAAGGCCACCGTATATTCGGAGCTTCCGAATTCTTCGATGGTCTTCAGGTAAACACCTTTGAGTTCGAGCACGTCGGCTTCGGAATACTGGTTATTTCGATCGAGCTGAGCCTGAAGCACCCGCAGCTTACCGATCTCCGCGACCCGGTAAAAAGGTCCGTCCCTGCCCACGTCGTCAATGATGTACTCGAAGCAGGTAAGTGCAGCGTCGTAGGCCTCATTGGTTTCGCACACCTGGGCTAGTTGGTATACCGCGGCCTGATTCCCCCGGAGGCGACGATCGAGCGCAATTCCTTGTCGGACTGCGCCATCGAAGTTCTTCTCCTGCACGTACACCCAGGTGAGCAGATCGGTATATTCCGGCGCTCCGGTTTCCTGGATTTTCTGGATCAGCGCCTCCTTGAGCATCACGTTGTTCTCATTCTCGGCGTCGGTCGAAACGCTGCGGCTGAGCATGTTGCGGACCGAACTCAGGTAGTTCGGGTTTTCCTCGATCATCGAAAGGTACTCACCGTACATGAGGTCGATGCGCCCAATGGCCGAGTAGATGTCCGCGATTTGATAGCTGAGGTTCGATCGGGGGTTCGCCATCTGAGCCATACGGTACATGGCCAGCGCCTCCTCGAATTTCTGAAGTTCCTTGTATTTCTGCGCGATGCTCAGCGCCTGGTTCGGATCCTTTTCGACCCCTTTCTCGATCTCCGCCCACACCTTATCGGACTTCTTGTGGTCGCCGGCCGCTTCGAGGGCCGATGCTTCGTCAACGGCGAATCGCAACTGGTTCGTGCGCTTGGCAAAATCCCTGGCGAGCTTCGCGGCCTCGTCGTACTCCTCTTGCGTCATGTAAATACCGTAGAGCGACTGGTACGTATTGCCGTTCTGCGCCATGTCGTACGCCTCCTCAAAAAGCGTCCGCGCCTTGTTATAATCGCCCAGCTCCAGGTATTGCTCACCCAGCAAGCGTTTTTCTTTCCAATTTTGGCCTGCGGCCAGATTTGCAAGTCCGAGGAAAAGGATGACGTACAGGAGTTTTTTCATATTCTTTCTTCAACCTGCGGTTGGATGTTATAATAACGTTCCAGCGCGCTTCGGAGTATACGTTTGAGGGTGTCGGCCCGCTCGAGCAGCTCACGGGTGTGTTGCTCTTCGCGACCTAGGAAGGCGTCTACTTCGTCGGGTTTTATTTTACCGCGTTCGGCGTCGGCCTTTAGCCCGCTGAGTTGACGTTTGGAGTAGTCGATTTGTTCGTTCAGCTGCTCCAGCTGGTCGGGCAGTTGGCGAAGGTCTTCGTAGGCGTGTTGATACCGGGGCAGCGATTCCATGAGAAAGGTACTGTCGGTGGTATCGGTGTACGCTTTCCGAAACGCCTGCATGGAGGTGCTCATGCGGCCCGTTATCCATTGGAGGCTATCGATAGGCACGGTAGCGATCGATTCCTCGAGGTGGTAAAGGGCCGAATCGAGCCGCGCGTGGCGGTCCATTTGGCTGGGCGAGTACTCGAAACGGCACGACATAGTCACCCATCCGCCCGCGAGGGCGAGAACAAAAAGTAACCGTACGTGGGGTTGAGCCTGCGGCATACTTAGATCGTGTCGCTGCCGAAATACGGTACCAGGGCGGTCGGGATTTTGATACCGTCCGCGGTCTGATTATTCTCGAGCAGTGACGCTAAGATACGAGGTAATGCCAAAGCGCTGCCATTGAGCGTGTGGGCGATTTGTGGTTTTCCGTTTTCATCGCGGTAGCGGAGCTTGAGGCGGCGGGCTTGGAAGGTTTCGAAATTCGACACCGAGCTCACTTCGAGCCAGCGTTCCTGGGCGGCACTCCACACTTCGAAATCGTAGGTGAGGGCGCTGGTAAAGCCGAGATCGCCACCACAAAGGCGCAAAATGCGGTAGGGAAGTTCGAGGGCCTGCAGCAGGCTCTCGACGTGGCTCACCATTTCGTCGAGTGCGGCGTAGCTGAGGTCGGGGTGCTGTACTTGTACGATCTCTACCTTGTCGAATTGGTGCAAGCGGTTGAGTCCGCGCACATCTTTTCCGTAGCTACCGGCTTCGCGGCGGAAGCAAGTACTGTAGGCGGTTAGTTTTTGCGGCAATTGATCAGCAGCGAGGATCGCTTCGCGGTAGATGTTGGTTACCGGAACCTCAGCCGTGGGGATGAGGTAGAGGTCGTCGCCCGTGACATGGTACATTTGACCCTCCTTATCGGGTAGCTGTCCTGTTCCGAAACCGGAGTCGGCGTTTACTACAAGGGGTGGTTGCACCTCGGTATATCCTGCCTCGGTGTTGCGATCGAGGAAGAATTGGATGAGCGCGCGTTGGAGTTTGGCTCCGGCACCTTTATATACGGGGAATCCGGCACCGGTAATCTTTACGCCGAGTTCGAAATCGATGAGGTCGTGTTTCGCCGCGAGTTCCCAGTGGGGGAGGGTGTTTTCACCCAAGTCGGGCTTGTTCGCGTTTTCTTTGACCACCTCGTTATCGACATCGCTGTTCCCGGCCGGAACGAGCTCGTTGGGCACATTGGGCACTTGAGACAAGAGGTCGAACAGATCCTTGTCGATTTGAGCCATTTGCTCTTGAAGCGTTTTAGAGCGCTCTTTGAGCTCAGCGGTTTCGGCCTTTTTTGCTTCGGCTTCGTCGCGCTTGCCTTCTTTGAAGAGTCCGCCGATCTCCTTTGAGATGCGGTTCATAGCGGCCAAAGTAGTATCGAGTTCCGCTTGGGTGCTGCGACGCTCGTCGTCCTTGGAGATGATGGTATCGAGGATCTCGGGGGTAGCGAAGTTTCGTTTGGCTAATCCGGCCAAAACGGCATCTTTTTCTTCGCGAATTCGGGCTACATGTAACATAGGTCAAAGATAAAAAAGGCCGACATCCACAGGGATTCGGCCTCGATAAAATATTGCGTAATACTACGTCTTGGTTCGCCTCCTATGCTGGGATAACGCTAACGTAGGATTTATCTCCTTTACGACGTTGGAACGCTACTTTTCCATCGACCAAAGCGAACAAGGTGTGGTCTTTTCCCATACCTACGTTTTCGCTTGGGTAGTGTTGCGTACCGCGCTGACGTACGATGATATTTCCAGCGATGGCTTCCTGACCACCGAAGATCTTGACCCCGAGTCGTTTACTTTCCGATTCGCGGCCGTTCTTAGAACTACCTACTCCTTTTTTATGTGCCATGACAAAGAGTTTTTACGGATTATTCCGCGGCTGCTTCGGGAGCGGCCTCTTCCGTTTTGGGTTCAACTTCTTTTTTCGGTGCCGCTTTTTTCTTCGCAGGAGCTTTGGCAGTGATACCGCTGATCTCCAATGAAGTCAAATACTGACGGTGACCGTTTTTCTTACGGTACCCTTTGCGACGCTTCTTTTTGAAGACGACCACTTTGTCGCCTTTCAGGTGCTCGAGCACCTTAGCCGATACTTTGGCTCCTTTTATAGCGGGGGCGCCAATAGTTACGTTTCCTTTGTCCTCGATCAACAAAACGTTGTCGAAGTCTACCTTGTCGCCTTCTTTGGCTTCCAAGCGGTTTACGTAGATCTGTTGATCTTTCTCAACCTTGTATTGATGCCCTGCTATCTCTACAATTGCGTACATCGCCATGAATTAACTGGTTAAACGAAAAATCATTTCCCGAATTCGGGACGGCAAAGATAGAAAAGATAATTGTTATATCAGTGTTATAAGTGCCATAAGTGGCGCTTCGCGTTATAAGTGCACTTGCGAACATGCGGGCTGTGCCGTTGGTTCAGGTGCTTCGCAACGGGTTTCGCTGCGCGAAATCAGGCGGCTCTACTCACGTATCATACTTCGTCGGAGCAGTGACACTTGCAAAGAACCAAAACCGATAACTGTGACCTTTTAGCATTAGCTGTAGCTGTAGCTGTAGCTGTCTTAACCTGGGAAGCTCCGAAATTTTTAGTACCAATCAACCATCCATCCATCCGGTCTTCGGCACATTCCTTATATTGCGAAACCTTTGTAGAATCAGAAAGTCTACTCAATTAAAATCGACCAATTTTATGAAACGAAAACTCCTCTTGCTTCTAGGTCTGGCCGCGATCAGCGTGCCCACCATGGCTCAGCGCGAGGTCGAGTTCACTGAATTCGATCTCGATAACGGTTTGCATGTGATCTTGCATGAAGACCACAGCACTCCTATCGTTGCGGTTACCGTACTTTACCACGTAGGTTCTAAGAACGAAGTGGAAGGCAGAACCGGTTTTGCTCACTTTTTTGAGCACTTGTTGTTCGAAGGGTCAGAGAACATCGAACGCGGAGAGTACTCTGAGATCGTTCAATCGAACGGTGGAAACCTCAACGCCAATACCACTCAGGACCGTACCTTTTACTACGAGATCCTTCCTTCGAATCAGCTCGAATTAGGCCTCTGGCTCGAGAGTGAGCGTATGTTGCACGCCAACATCGACCAGGAAGGCGTGGATACACAGTGCGAGGTCGTAAAAGAAGAGAAGCGCCAGCGTATCGACAACCAACCGTATGCGAGTTTCTCGGCCGAGATGTTCAAACGCGCCTTTACCAAGCACCCTTACAACTGGACCCCAATTGGTTCATTGGAAGATCTGAACGCGGCTAAATTGGAGGAGTTTATGGACTTCTACAACGTTTTTTACGTACCCAACAACGCCACCTTGTCGATCGCGGGAGATATCGATCCCAAACAAGCCAAGGAATGGGTTGAGAAATACTTCGCCAGCATTCCAAGAGGAACTCAAGAGATTCCACGACCGAATATCGAAGAGCCGCCCTTGGGTGGAGAAGTCGTAGATACGGTATACGACAATATTCAAATACCCGCTGTATTCATGGGTTACCGCATGCCGGGAGAGACCGATCAGGATGCATACGCCATGAGCATGTTGACCAACATCCTTTCGGGTGGCGAGAGTGCTCGTTTGCCCAAGCGATTGGTCGATGAAGAAGAAAAGGCACTACAGGTATTCGCTTTTCCGTACACTTTGGAAGACGAAGGCTTGTTCATCGTTCTCGGTCTTCCCCAGATCGGAAAATCACTCGATTCATTGGCCATGGGGCTCGATGAGGAAATGGAAAAAGTCAAAAGCGAGTTGATTAGCGAGCGCGAATTCGAGAAGGTTCAAAACCAAGTTCGCTCGCAGTTCGTTCAAAGTAATTCGAGCATGGCTGGTATCGCCGAAAGCTTGGCGAACTACCATGTCTACTATGGCGATGCCAACCTGATCAATACAGAGATCGAAAAGTACATGAAGGTAACGCGCGAGGATATTCAGCGCGTGGCTCAAAAGTATTTGAACGACGACAACCGGGTTAAGTTGATCTACCTTCCAAAAGATCAAGAACAAGCATCAGCTCAATAAAAAGTAGACATGAAGAGATTTAGCATTCTATTCGTTGCGCTGATCGCTTCGATCAGCACATTTGCACAGGAACTCGACCGCAGTGTCCGCCCCGCAGCTCAACCGGCTCCGGAATTGAACATCGGAGAGTACGAAGTCATTGAAATGAAGAACGGACTCAAGGTTTTCGTGGTTCAGAACGACCGCTTGCCTCGGGTGACCTTCCGATTGGTTTTGGATCGCGATCCGATCCTCGAAGGAGACAAAGCAGGATACATCGATATCGCCGGTTCGATGCTTGAGCGGGGTACGGCAACCCGTACCAAAGCGGAGATCGACGAAGAGATCGACTTCCTCGGTGCTTCATTGAATACCTCAGCCACTTCAGTATATGGAAACTGCCTTTCGGAGCACACCGAGGAGTTTTTCCAGATCATGGCCGATGTGATCTTGAATCCGAGCTTCCCCGAAGCGGAGTTCGAAAAGCTCAAAAAGGAATCACTGGACAACTTGCAATTCGTGAAAGACGATCCCGGAGCCATCAGCGGCCAGGTTTGGAATCGTTTGCTCTACGGTGAGCAGCACCCCTATGGTGACCTTGAGCGCACCGAAACGGTGGAGGCGATCACCCTCGAAGACTGCAAGCAGTATTACGAGACCCACTATCGTCCGAATATCGCTTACTTGGCTATCGTAGGAGATATCAAGAAAGGAAAGGCCAAGAAATTGGTCAAGAAATATCTGAGCGATTGGGAATCAGCTGACGTGCCTACTTTCGAGTACATCGCGCCTAGTAATCCGACCGAGATGCGCTTAGCCGTCGTAAACCGCGACGAAAGTGTACAGTCGGTGATGAAGATCGGTAACCTGACCGATTTGGAGCCCGGATCTGCCGACATCGTAAAGGTGTCGCTCATGAACCAAATCCTCGGAGGTGGTTCTCAAGGTCGTTTGTACAAGAATATCCGAGAGGATAAAGGATACACCTACGGTGCTTATTCTTCGTACGATGCCGATGAGCTCGTTGGTGAGTACATGGCTTATGCGAACGTGCGTAACGAAGTTACGGACAGTACATTGGCTCAGTTCTTCTACGAAATGAACCGCATCCGCACCGAGCCGGTTGCCGAAGAGGACCTTCAAGCAGCCAAGAACTACTTGAACGGAACATTCGCACTTCAGCTCGAGAATCCGAACACGGTGGCCAATTTCGCCTTGAATACCGCGCGTTACGAGTTGCCGGCCGATTATTACAGCACCTACCTCCAGCGCCTTTCGGCGGTAACGGTAGCCGACCTCCAAGCTATGGCTCAGGAGCACATCAAGCCGGAACAAGCTACGGTGCTTATTGTCGGTAAGGGCGATGAGATCATGGGTGGATTGTCCGAAATGGGTACAATTCAGTGGTACGACATTTACGGAGAGCCAACCACGGAGCCTTCTATTCCGATTCCGGCAGGAGTAACCGCAAGCACGGTTATTGAGCAGTACCTAACCGCTATCGGTGGTCGCGAGAAACTCGAGGCGATCACGGAAGCCAAGATCAGCATGGAGATATCTATGCAGGGTATGCGTTTGCAAATGGTACAGAAGTACTCTGAGCCCGATAAAATGGCACAAGAGATGACCATGGGCAACATGGCGATCTTCAGCATGCGCTTGAACGGAGACAAAGCGAAGATCTCACAGCAGGGACAAGAGATCCCTGTTTTAGAAGAAGAGATCGCATCGCTCAAGAGCGAGGCTATGATCTTCCCCGAATTGCACTACGGGGACATGGGTGTCACTACCGAGCTTTCGGCCATCAAACGCGTGAATGGAGCTCCGGCATATGAAATGGTGGTAACCCTGCCGAACGGAGACAAGAAACGCGAGTACTTTGATGTGGAGACCGGGTTGAAGGTGCGTTCGTCGTCTGAGGCGGAAGGACCTGAAGGGCCGATCGTTCAGTCGACCGACTATGCCGACTACCAAGACTTTGGTGGTGTGATGTTTCCGGGTAAAGTGACCATTCCGATGGGACCACAGAAGTTAGATGCCTTCACTAAAGAAATTGACTTTGAGCCCGAGTTCGATGCGGATGCGTTCAAAGTAGACTAAGAGAAGCGAATCGCGCCGTAGGCGCAGAGAATAAGAAAAGGCCTCCCTTTGTGGAGGCCTTTTTTGCATTTATTGCCAATGGGGTTCAACCCCGGCGGAATTCAGTTAGGGAATGAAATCGGTTCGGCGGATATTTGGTCCGGAAACAGTGAGGATATGATCGGTTAACGATAAATAAATATCTTCCGAAATCATTTGTTTATGGAACATTTAGACCAGATTCAGCTCAATTTCAGTGAAGGGAACATGCTCTTCATGAATATTTGTCTCGCCTTCATCATGTTTGGCGTGTCGTTGGAGATCAAACTCGACCACTTCAGGCAGGTGGTGAGTCAACCGCAACCCCTGTTTACCGGAATCTTTAGTCAGTTCATTTTTTTACCCGTGGCCACCTTGGCCTTGGTGTGGATCATACAGCCGGCTCCGAGTTTAGCGCTCGGAATGTTTTTATTGGCTGCCGTGCCCGGAGGTAATATCAGCAATTTCATGTCGCATTTAGCTCGGGGGAATACGGCCTTGAGTGTAAGTTTAACGGCCTTTTCATCGGCCTTTAGTATTCTGATGACACCGTTGAATTTCGCTTTTTGGAGTGCTTTGTATCCGCCCACTCACGATATTCTGAAGACCATTGCGCTGGATCCTGTGGAGGTATTCAAGATCATTGCTTTGCTGTTGATCATACCGCTGGTGCTCGGGATCGGATTTGCCAATAAATTCCCCAAGATCACGGCGACGATCGTGAAGCCCATCAAGAACTTGAGCATGCTCATTTTCATTGGGTTCGTGGTATTTGCTTTTCGGGCGAACTACGCCATCTTTTTGGAGGTGATCCAGTACGTGATCTTGATCGTATTCATTCACCACACCACGGCATTGACCGGTGGGTACCAGATCGCGCGGATCATGAAACTCGACGTACCTACGCGGAGGAGTATTGCCATAGAAACCGGCATCCAGAATTCCGGGCTGGGGCTCATTCTTATCTTTAACTTCTTCGACGGTTTGGGCGGCATGGCCATCTTGGCTGCTTGGTGGAGTATTTGGCATATTTTGGTTGGACTCTCCATTTCGTATTTTTGGAGCCGTCATGCGCCGGTGTCGGCGATTCCCAACCATTGATAGTACATGGGCAAGCATAGAAAGAGCAATTTATACCGACTCCTTCATTTTTGGATTGGTACCGGGCTAGGTGTTTTTTGGCGGGTAGAGGTGAACGGTCGCAAGAACCTGCCTTGGGGCAAGCCGTTCATCGTAATGCCAAATCACGAGAATGCCCTGGTGGATGCCGTGATGATGATCACTCGAATGCGCGATCAGCCTTATTCGATAGCGCGGGCGGGCGCCTTTCAGATTCCCTTTGTAGCAAAAATGCTAGCGCATATCCGCATGTTTCCGATCTATCGACCACAAGATGGTATTTCCAATATGTCGAAGAACGAGCAGATCATGCAGGATATCATGGACTGTATGAAAGACGGTCAGCGTATCTTGATCTATCCGGAGGGTGATCAGAGCATGGACCGCCGATTGCGACGGCTTAAAAAGGGGACTTTTAGAATGGCGATGATGGCCTTGAACCAGACGGACGGCGATTTGGATCTGCATATGGTTCCGGCCGGAATCGTTTACGAGGATCACGCAAAGATGGGCCGACGCTGTATTGTGAATTTCGGTGAACCGATCAATGCTCGCGAGATTTGGGAAGAGAACGATCGACACGAAGCGCGGACGATCAAGAAGCTGATCGCAGTCATGCACGACCGTATGCGGCTTCATATGATGGATATTCCATCGAACGATTACAACGAGACCATTGACCACCTACGTGAAATGTACGTGCCTGAGGCGCTGAGTAAGGCGAAGATCAGTCCGAAAAATTACACTGAGCGCTGGGGGTACGATCAGGCCTTTGCCAATACTTTCGTTGCTCAGGAGGGAGAGCGGAAAGAGGAATTCGACCAACTAAAAGGAAAGCTGAAGAAATTCGAAGAAGCGGTGGCGGGCATGAAGCTGCGTCAAGGAGTCTTTTCGAGAAAGACCTGGCCGGTTTCGGAGCTATTGGCAGAGTTACTACTGTTCATCATCGCACTTCCCATGTTCTTGATCGGGTTTACGATCAACATCATACCCTATAAGTTTGGACAGTGGGCGACGCACAAAGTCTTTAAGTCGAAGAATTTCGAAGGGACGGGATTGTTCTTTTTCGGGTTGCTGGGGCATACCGTTTGGTGGACCATCTGGGCGTTGATCATCGGCATTGCAGGAGTGTGGTGGATGGGTTTGTATTTCTATCCCTTTGCCTTGATCACGGGATACTTCGCATTTCTGTACAGTCAGCGATTCCGAAAATGGTGGGCGAAATGGCGATTCAGATTCTACAGGGTCCGCAATGAGGAGCGTGTCGATGAATTGGTTCGAACGCGAGCCGAGATCATTGCAGTGGCCGAGACGGTCTGGACACCCGAATCCCGTTGACCAAGTAGATTCCACTTAATATTGCGGCCACTCCGGCGAAGTGACGAGGGAGAAGTTGTTCTCCGTCGATGACACCCCACAGGATCGCTACGATCGGGATCAAATAGGTGACCGAGGCAGCGAAAATGGGTGTGGTCATCTTTATGAGTTCATTGAAGATCCACACGGCAACGGCCGTTCCGATGATCCCCAGGATCGCGATGTACCCCATCGCGCCGTAGGCGCCCGGCTCCGAAAGTTTGGTTGAAAAGTCGGTAGTAATAAGGTAAGCGAGCGCCAGGGGGCCGACGAAGGAGAAGGCCAGGACGGTGATGGTCAGCGAGCGCATGTCTTGCAACTGCGATTTGATGAGGTTAGTCGAGATGGCGTAACAAATGGTGGCGGCCACGGCGAAGAATCCGTAATGCCAATACTGGGCGCCATCGAACCGATCATTGGGCCACATGAGGATCATGGCTCCGGCCAGTCCAAGTAGTATTCCGGCCACTTGAAGCGCGGTCGTGCGCAGTCGGAACCAGATGATGCCGATGAGGACCACAAAGAGAGGGACGAGCGAATTCAGGATGCCGACGATGGAGCTATCGAGCCGCGTTTCGGCCTTGGTAAAGAGAAAGGCGGGAATGCCGTTACCAAGTGTACCTACTAGGAAAAGGGGGAGGGCATAGCGCCATTCGAAGTGCTTGTAGAATCGAATGCCGAGTATGGCGATGAACGCAAAGGCGAAGGAGATGCGCAGGGTGCCTACTTGGTCGAATGAGTACACCGCCAGGCCCTTTTTCATGAGAATGAATGAGCTTCCCCAGATGATGGCGAGCAAGACGAGAATGGCCCAGTGTCCGGACGGGGAATCGAAGCGGTTTCGCATGGTCGCAAAGTTGAAGAATAAACGTACACCGTTAGCGTTTATGGTGTAACTTTGTTCGGATGGAGTTGAATATCGACATCGAAGGAATGAGCTGCATGCACTGTGCTCGAACGGTGAAAACGGCGCTGGAAGGAGTGCCGGGGGTGGTGCGAGCCGATGTGAGCTGGGAGCGCGGAAAAGCGGTCGTGGAAGCAGATGCTATTGAAATGGACCGCCTAGTGGAAGCCGTGAATGAAACGGAGGCCTACAAGATCGTTAGATAAAGAAATTGGCCCTAAGGGCCGGAATTGAGAATAGAATCAGAACTTAAATTTATAGCTACATCAGAAAGGTGATTTTATCCGGAATCATCACTGCCGGTTTAATGGTCTTCGCCGCTTGTGGACAGCAATCGACTACGGAGGCTGAAAGCACTGCTAACACCGAAGCTTCAGCCGAGGTAGCGGCAGCAACAGTTGAATTGTCGGTAGATGGTATTATGTGCTCGCACGGTTGCGTGAACACCATTGAAAAAGCTTTAGGTAATACAGCAGGCGTCCAGTTCGCCAGTGTGGATTTCGACCACAGCTCGGCCAAGATCGAGTACAATGCCGATGAGATCTCAGAGGACGAGATCATCGAGGTGATCAACGGATTACACGATGGTATCTACACCGCAAAATTAGCATCATGGGACGGTAGCGAAGCAGATGGCGAAGCGAAGTCCGGATGCAGCAAATCTTGCGACCCATCTGAGTGCACTGCCGAGAAAAAGGCCGCTTGTAGCAAAACTGCAGACGCTAAGACCGACTGCGCCAAAGCGTGCGGTAAAGGTAAAATGAAAGAAGCATGATCGATCACTCGGTCGACTTCGAGAATATAAGATAAGGGGCGTCAGGCGCGTTCGCGAAAGGAATCCGCTCATCGAGCATTTCCAAGATCACTTCTGCCAACCCCGCTTCGAACGAAAGAAGGTCCTCCTCTGTGAGGGCCTTTTTATTTTTATCGTCGTAGGTCAAATGATCGGGCTTCGAGGGCTGTCGCAACCAATAAATGCCCGCTTTAATATTTTCCGGGGGGGTGCCTGCGGCACGATGCCACAACCAGCTGTACACCATAAGCTGAACCGTTTTCTCCGTTTTGTCGTTATCGCGTACGCGCTCCCAGCCCTTCCACTTTATGCTGTTCTTGTCTACCGTTCCCGATTTGTAGTCGACTACATAATAGGTGTCGCCAATGCGATGCACCCGATCAATGTATCCGTGGATCTTCACTTCCTTTCCATTCGGTAAGCGCAGGCTCGATTCGGCAAAATGCTCACAGTCGATCAAGGTCAAAACTTCTCTTTTCTTGTTCAAACCCTGTACTACCTGCAATTCCCATTCGAGGAATCGCTTGACATAGGTGCGGGCGGCTTGTATACCCAGGAAATTAGTGCCGTAATACGGATTGCCACCACGGTATTTTTGGTTCCACGAACGATCGACCTGCTGCTCGTGCTCTTTCAGTAGTTCATTCAATACCTCCTCGCTGATGACCTTGCCTACATAGGGTAGGTACAGCTGTTCCAAGGCGTGGTGCACCACATCTCCGAAGGTGCTGCTCTCCAAGGACTCTTCCACTTCCTCTGCTTCACGAAGCCGTAATACGTACTGAAAGTAGAACTCGAGAGGTGCTTGCAAGTAGCGGTTCAAAGCACTGGGACTAAGTCCTCGATCGAGCATTTCGTTCAATCGCTCAACCAGTGCCGGCGATTTGTCGATTATCCACTGTGGGTCTTCGGTAGAGGTCAACGGAGTCGATACCACCCCTTCGTTGTATTCTATGACCGACTTGTATTTGTGCGCGAGCTCGTGCTCTATCTGAGTAATGTATCGGCTGCGTTCGCCACTTCCGAAATCGTCGGTTTGAGTAGTGTGGATGAGGTGCACTTCGGAAGCGCGCTGGAGTAATCGGTAAAAATGGTAGGCGAATATGGCATCCTTTTCTCCTGTGCTCGGCAATCCGTAATGAGCTTTGAGGTCGAAGGGTATAAAGCTTTGGCTCGACGTCCCCATGGGCAGGATTTCTTCGTTTACGGAGAAAATCATCACGCACTCGAAATCTAGCGTACGAGTTTCGAGCATGCCCATGATCTGAAGACCCTGTAGCGGCTCTCCGTAAAACGGCAGCTCCTGCTGTTGAAGCAACGGGCGTATAAAGGTCCTTAGCGAGGCAATGCTGTCGATACGCCCGAACCGCTCGTTCAGGTCGCGCAGTTGAACCAATACCTTGTACACTTGGAAGAGGAACTCGCGTTCCCAGGTCACCCGGTCGCTATCGACCAATTGTATATCCGCCCGAACGTCTTGTGCCCATTGAAGCAGTGTTTCGGTGGGCGATGTTTGACTCCACGGGGCAAAGACATGGTTCATGCGGTCGCTCCAATTCCCACCGAATTCGCCCCACCATTTCTGCAGGTTCGCATCGCTGAAGAACATTAGATTTCGCTCAACGATCAATCGGTGTACCCGCGCACTGGGGTCGTTGGGGTAGAGGAGGTTCCACAGCGGATGAGTGAGCAGCCGTATTACGTTTCTGTGGTACAGGCGTTGTCCTTTACCGGCAATGACACTTTTTTCGATGGACTCCTGATGCCGTAAAAGTTGCTCCAAGAAATCGATCACGAGACCGTGCCGAATGGGATAACCCATGGTCAAGTTCACGTGCTTTACTTCGGCCGGAAGCGCATTGAGTACAGGTAGCAACATGTCTTCATTGGCCAACACCAACGCGGTATTCTTGAGTTGGGGGTCGCTTTTTAAACGGCTCTTCAAGAGGGTTCCCGCGTGGTGCGCCTGGGCCATATTCTTGGCGGTGGCCCATACGTTGATCTTTTTGGGAGTGGTGGCCCAATGGTCGTGGGTCCATCGGAGTTCACCTTCTTCTAAAAAACGCGGATTCTTGCAGAATCGACGCAGGAACATCCCCGCCTCGTGCTTGGGTTGATCGAGGTAAAAGCGGTCTGCATCCCACCGCAGGTGGCCCCCCTTTTCTTTCACGAGCCAATCGAAAAGCACTTCTTCGGCCTTGTTTATGGCATTGAATCCGGCCACGTAAACTGGCCCCTTCCATTCGGTAGGCCAGCGTTTACCGGCCGCCTCGAGATCCTCGCACAGGTGGCGGTACAGCATTCCTTGGTAGGCGCCGTTCATGTTGAGTAGGCGCTCACGAAAACCGTGGTACAAGGGCCCTAGGGTGTCCCAGAAATCGAGGAACTTCTGCATGAGCGGTGTTGGCTCCGGATCCCCGTCGCGCATCCACATCTCGATGCGCTTGATATCGACCAGCGAGCGGTATAGTTCGTCGGCCGGAATCAAATATCGGTCGACTTCGTTGAAATCTTGCAGTAGGATCTGACCCCATTTGGAGAACTGAACGATGGTGTCGGGCACGTCGTCGCCCTCGTGCAGCTCGAGGTAGCATTCGTACAGCTCGAACGAGAGGCGCACCTTGTCGAAGGTGTGGAGTCCGCTCCAACGGGTAATAAACGGCTCTATGGCCATGATCTCCGGAGCCAGGGTAGGCCGGTCGATTCGCTCCGAGAGCCGCTTGCGCAAAAACAGTGCCGCGCGGTGGCTCGGCAGCACCACGAGCACATCGCCTAGGCGATCGCCGTGGCGCTCGAGTAATTCGTCGGCAAGAAGGTCGAGAAATCCGTTCATAGAGGTACTCAAAAATGATAAATTTGCTCCGCCTATCATGAATAAAGCACTCTTTTTTACAGCGCGCATTTCTCTGGTCTGCATCATGCTCGTGGTGGTGGCCGGAAGTGTGGTCCGTATGTCCGGTAGTGGCATGGGATGTCCCGACTGGCCCAAATGCTTCGGCTATTTGATTCCGCCCACGGAACGATCGGTCCTCGAATGGGCTCCCGACCGCTCCTTCGAAAAGGGCCAAATGATCATTCACAACGAGGCACTTTGGGTGGCGCAGTCCGACTTTACCTCGGGCGAAAGCTACAACGAGGCGCAGTGGCAAAAGTATACCCGCCATAACTACGCGCTCTTCAATGCGGCGCATACCTGGACCGAATACATCAATCGGCTCATCGGAGCCTTTAGCGGCATACCGGTATTCCTCACCTTCGTGCTGAGCTTGTCGTTTCTCCGCCGAAGCCCCGTTATTCCGCTACTGGCCTTCGGCGTGCTTGTCTTGCTGGGATTCGAAGCCTGGCTCGGGAAAATGGTGGTCGACGGAAACCTGATTCCGGGACAGATCACCATGCACATGTTCGGTGCCCTGGCTATCGTGGCTCTACTTCTGACCTTGCTCAGCCGCCTGCGAAGAATAAACGAGGTTTCGCCCTTGCGGGCCGATGGCCATTTCCGGGTCTTTCTGGGCGTTGCGGTACTACTCAGTTTAATACAGATCCTACTGGGCACGCAAGTCCGCGAGGAGATTGATTTCATTGCCAAGAGTTTGGGCGGACTCAATCGGGTGACATGGATCGATCAATTGCCGATCATCTTTAAAGTACACCGAAGCTTTTCTATCGTGGTTTTGGCCGTGAATGCCGTGGTGGTCGGGCTCAATTATTTGCGGTGGGAGCCGATCAAAGAAGTGTATTGGATGGGTGCCTTGATCGTTGTAGAGGTCGCGACCGGAATAGCACTGGCCTATGCCGGATTACCGCGTGCTTTGCAGCCCATGCACTTGGTCTTTTCTTTCTTGATCTTCGTTTTACAGGCCTATGTATGGCTTAGGACGGTTCGTTCCAGCGCGTGGTCTCCATCAAATGGATAACGTCTTCGCGTAGGAATTCGAATACGGGTCTGATAGAGTCGTAGTTCGGCGTTGCGCGGAAGTATAGTGCGCCCCGTAGAAAATGATCGGTGCTGTCGGTAATAACGAACTGAAGCTGCGAGGCCGCATCGCCGGAGATCTCGTAAAGCACACCCCAAGTTTGCGCCTCTGAATTCTCGTATACCCTTTCCTGGATTCCATCGGCTTTGCTCGTGTGGTTGTACACCAATTCACGCGATTCCTCCAGATACTTGTACAGGTTGTTGTTCAGTGGTTTGTAGGTCAGGTGGATATCGGACTTGAAGTTCTTCAACTGCACTGTGCTCCAGTAGTCGCGCCGCTTTTTCATCTCGCCGTAGGCGGGAAACTCAAAGCGATATGGGAAGGTATCGTTGAAGCTTTTGTACGATCGCTCGGGCAGTTCGATGCGCACGTTGCCAAAGGGTTTTGGTGTGAAATCATCGCTGCTGCAGGCGATGAAGGCCAACAGGGCCAGTGCGAAAATACTATTCTTCATTCCCGGTGGATTCTGGGTCGAGCACCGTTACCTTGATGCGCTTGATGCGGCGGTGGTCGATGCCTTCCACCTTGAAACGATAGTGGAGGTAATCTATTACTTCGTTCTTGCGTGGGAACTTGCCCGAGATCTCGAGTAGGAATCCGGCCAGGGTATCCGAATCGCCCCGCACCTCGTCGAAGTCAACTCTCTCGATATCGAGTACGCGGTAGAAATCGTTCAGCGGGGTCTTGCCTTCGAACACGTAGTTATCGTCGTCGAGCTTGGAGTAGATGATGTCTTCGTCGTCGAACTCATCGCTGATATCGCCCACGATCTCCTCGAGCACGTCTTCCATGGTCACGAGTCCGGAGGTGCCACCGTATTCGTCGACCACCACGGCCATGTGCATTTTACGCTCTTGGAACTCTTTTAGTAAGTCGTCGATCTTTTTGTTTTCCCGCACAAAGAAGGGCGGTCGCAAGAGGTTCGGCCATTTAAAGTCGTCGTTGGCATTCAGATGACGAAGGAGATCCTTTATATAAAGGATGCCGCTTACCTGATCGAGGTTTTCTTGAAAGGCCGGTAGGCGTGAGTAGCCATTTTCGAGTATGAGCTTCAGCACTTCGGGGTAGGTCATTTCAGTATCGAGCGCAATGATATCCATCCGCGGTTTCATGATCTGACGCACTTCGATGGATCCGAATTTTACGATCCCTTCGAGCAGGCGTTGGTCGTCTTCGGTGCGTTCTTCGTCGGAGGTGATCTCGAGGGCTGTACTGAGGTCTTCTACGGAGATGTTTTGCCCTGAAGGTTTAAGTCGGCGCTCTATGATGTTGCTGGTTCCGATGAGGAATCCGGCCACGGGCCGCAGCACATTCGACAAAACGAAAAGCGGTTGCGACATCGTTTTGCTGAAGTTCAGTGCGTTGCGGTTGGCGTATACTTTTGGGAGCACCTCTCCGAACAAAAGGAGTACGAAGGTGATGCCGACTACCTTAACCGCAAAATCGAGTATTGCGTTATCGCCGAAGTGGAACAGCATACCCATCAACAGGGTCGAGATCAGCACGATCAGGATGTTGATGAAGTTGTTGGTGATCAATATCGTGGCGAGCAGCGACTTGGGTTTGTCGAGCAGGCGAAGAACGAGATCATCGGCGGCCGATTTGCGCTTTTCGAGCGAGGCGAAGTCGGTCGGACTCAAACTAAAGAACGCCACTTCCGAACCCGAGATCAACGCGGAGCTCAGTAGCAGAACGATCAAAGAAACTCCGTATCCAACCAGGGTTACAGGTGCTTCGAGTAGGATGGTCAAAAAGAGAAAAGGTTCGGGGTCAGGATCCAATCGCCGGCAATTTGATTCGTATTAGAAGGGTAGGTCGTCGTCGTCTTCACCACCGAAATCGGATGGTGAAGGGTTTGCGCTACTACCCTGAGCGGAGGTGTTCGATGGTGGCGGGGTCGGAGCAGAGCTCGATGAACCGCTATCCGAAGAATTGGCCGGACCCGGGGCACCCAACATGGTCATGTTGATGGCGCGAATCTCGGTGTTGTATCGATCCTGACCTTGGTCGTCTTGCCATTGCCGGGTACGTATACTTCCTTCGATGAACACCTTATCTCCTTTTTTGAGGTATTTCTCGGCCACACCGGCGAGTCCGCGACGCAAGATCACGGTGTGCCATTCGGTATTTTCGACTCGATTTCCCTCGCGGTTGGTATAGCTTTCTGACGTCGCAATGCGCAATCGCGCTAAGGAACCACCGTCGTCGAAATGACGCACTTCAGGGTCGGCCCCGAGATTCCCGATCAACATTACTTTATTCAAACTACCTGCCATACCCAAATGCTTTCTAACAAATTTAAAATTCTCGCCGAATTAACCTATGCAAGTCCTCGGTCCTCCATCCATTGATGAATGACAATTGGAACAGCAAAGGTCGGAAGTTCTTCCCGATCGACCATCACGATACCGGGAAATTGCGGCATGGTATCGGTAATAAGGTGCCAAAACCGAATATTCAGTAGCCTGTGGCTCAGTCGGTGCTTGATTCCGTCGGTCACCGAATGCACTTCTACGGCTCCGTTATTCAGGATCTTTTTCCAGTCGGGGTGGTTTTGCGCCTCGTGGCGCGATGTGCTCCTTTCGCTTTCCAGCACGGGAAAATCGTACAGGCCACGCCAAATGCCTCGGTCGTCCCGTTTGCGGATCGCCACTTTATCGCCCATTTCGATGAAGAGGTAATTCATCCAAATTTCTTTGACCTTAGTTTTCCCCTCCTTTCGGGGAAGGTCTGAAACCGAATTCAGTTCTACCGCCATACAACTTTCGTTTAATGGACATTGCGCACAATCCGGGTTTTTGGGTGTGCATTGAACGGCGCCGAATTCCATAATGGCCTGATTGTGCAGGTGGGGCCTATCGTCATCGAGGACTTCTGTCGCGAGTTCGGCGAAGTACTTCTGGCCGAGAGGCCGATCAATAGGCAATTCCACACCAAAGTATCTACTCAGGACGCGGTATACATTTCCGTCGACCACGGCGTAGGGAAGGTGAAAGGCAAAGCTGGCGATGGCGGCGGCTGTATACGGTCCAATTCCCGATAGTTTGAGTAGTTCCTTATAGTCGGACGGGAATTTTCCGCTGTGTTCGGACAAGACTTGTTGGGCTGCTTTATGCAGGTTTCGAGTGCGCGAATAGTACCCAAGTCCCTGCCACAGCTTTAGAATATCATCGATCGGCGCGTTGGCGAGCTCTTCGATGGTGGGGTAGGTTTCGACGAATTTGAGGTAGTATGGAAGTCCCTGATCGACACGAGTTTGCTGTAAAATGATCTCCGAAAGCCAAATTTTATACGCGTCTTGAGTCTCGCGCCAAGGGAGCCTTCGGTGTTGTTTTCGATACCAATCGATCAAAATGGCCGAGAATTGCATAATTGAGGTTTGAATTCGGTTGACTTATAGAAAGTTAGCGGAAACAATTAAACGCAATAGTCCTTTTCAGTATAGGTTTTTTGCCGTATATTTGCACGCCTGAAAAACGACATAATGATGTCGAACGTTCAATTCTAAAACATTTAGTGAGATGACCAAAGCGGATATTGTGGCCAATATAGCTGAGAAGACAGGATTAGAAAAGTTGGAAGTACAAGCCACTGTAGAAGCGTTCATGGACGAGGTTAAGGAGTCGTTGGAAGACGGTGAAAATATTTACCTCCGTGGATTTGGAAGCTTTATCGTGAAGGAACGCGCCGAGAAAACCGGTCGTAATATTTCTAAGAATACCACCATTATCATTCCAGCCCACAACATTCCGGCCTTTAAGCCGAGCAAGACGTTTGTGGAAGGGGTGAAAAACAAAGTGCGCGTAGCGAAATGAGGAAACCCGGACCGATCATATTGATCGCGGTCGGAGTAGTACTCACCGTTCTTTTATATACAGCACCGATCTCGGTGCTGAATGAAACGACACCGGAGGTTTCTGAAACCGCCGATGTCAATGAGTTGATCGATGAAGCCATTGAGAAGGTTCGAGGTGACAATCCCATGGAAGGGATCATGACTTTGCGGGAGATCGCAGAGGAGCACCCGAACAACCCAAAAGCGCAGTTTTACCTAGGATTGTTCAGTATTCAATCGGGTCAATACGAAAAAGCTGCGGAGCGGTTCCAAAAGGTCGTCGAATTAGATCCGAACAATGTGGATGCCTACCGTTTCTTAGGCGATGCACATCGCAGTTTGGGCGACACGTTGGGAACGAGAGCGGCCTATGAAGCTTATCTAGAGCTCAGTACCGACGACGAAGCCAAAGGCGAGGTTCGCGCAGTGTTGGATCAATGGTGTAATTAAAAGTATTATTAACGACTTAAAGCAGTGCATTATGCCAAGCGGTAAAAAACGTAAACGTCATAAAATGGCGACCCACAAGCGTAAGAAACGTTTGAAAAAGAATCGTCACAAGAAGAAGTAATTTCTTTCTTATCCTTTTCCCTATTGCTTTGAGCATCTGGCCGATTCCCTAGTGGAAGTTCGCCGGCCAAAACTTAATTATTGTGAGTACCGAACTGATCATTGATAGCAGTAGCGGTTCCGATGTACAAATTGCGTTGCTTAAAGACGGACGTCTGCACGAGTTGCAGAAAGAAGTAGAAGGACGCCAATTTCAGGTAGGGGATATCTACCTCGGAAAAGTAAAGAAAACAGTTCCCGGCCTCAATGCGGCATTTGTCGATGTAGGCTACGAAAAAGATGCCTTTCTTCATTACCACGACCTCGGTCCGCAGGTGAATTCTCTTCTGAAGTATCAGAAGCGTACTGCCACCGGCCGACAAAAGTGGGCGCTTGAGAATTTTCAGCGCGAAAAAGACATTAATAAGAACGGGAAGATCGATGAAGTCCTGAAAAAAGGAATGGATGTCTTGGTTCAGGTAGCCAAAGAGCCCATTTCAACCAAAGGACCTCGTATTAGTTCTGAGATTTCGATCGCTGGACGTTACTTGGTTCTGATGCCTTTTTCAGACCGCATATCGGTTTCTTCAAAAATTCCGGACAAAGAAGAGCGGAACCGACTTCGCCGTTTGATCGAATCTATACGCCCAAAGGGCTTTGGAGTGATCATTAGAACGGTGGCGACCGGCAAAAAAGTAGCAGACCTTCACCAAGACATGAATGACTTGGTGAAGCGGTGGAAGAATATGCACCGCCTGTTGCCTCGCAAAAAAGCTCCGTATCGAATTCTGACCGAAATGGACAGAGCTACGGCCATCCTGCGCGATGTGTTCAACGAATCGTTCTCCAGTATCGTTGTAGACGACGAAGAGTTGTTCAACGACATCAAGGAGTACATCGGAACCATAGTGCCAGAGAAGGAGAACATCGTTAAATTGTACCAAGGGCGGATTCCGTCTTTCGAGCACTTTGGTATCGAGCGTCAGATCAAAGCGGCTTTTGGCCGAAGTGTATCCATGAGTAATGGGGCTTACCTGATTGTGGAACACACCGAGGCGCTGCACGTGATCGATGTCAACTCCGGAAATCGCAGCAACAGTAAGGAAAACCAAGAGCAAAACGCGCTCGAGGTGAACCTGATCGCCGCTAACGAGATCGCCCGACAATTGCGCTTGCGCGATATGGGAGGAATCATCGTGGTCGATTTCATCGACATGCAGAAGAAAGAGAATCGTCAGGTCCTGTACAAAGGACTGAAAGATGCGATGGAAGAAGATCGTGCCAAGCATAAGATTCTACCTCCAAGTCGATTTGGCTTGGTCGAGATCACGCGCCAACGTGTTCGACCCGAAATGAGCATCAAGACCCGTGAGACGAATCCCGACGGTGGTGGAGAAGTCGAAGCCCCGATCCTGATCATCGATCGGATGGAATCGACCCTCGACGCTCTGATGAAGCGCGGAGACAAAGTGCACGAATTACATGCGCATCCATTTATTGCGGCCTATCTGACCCTCGGTTGGAAAAATCTGCGTAAAAAGTGGAATAAGCAGTACAAGATGAAATTCAAGGTGGTACCGCGCGACGCGTACAAATACCTCGAATATCACTTATTCGATAGCAAAGGCGAGGAGTTAACCGCCTGATTCATCGACGCTCAATGCGCGTAGGTTCTTGTAGTCGAGCAGCAATGACAACGCCGAAGCCAAGACGAAGAAACCTCCGAACATATAGGCAAATCGAACCGTTGTGCCGCTCATGAAGTAGGGTAGGCTGAATACTCCGATGAGCACTGAGCGCACGATGAGATTGATGACCGTAAAGACACTATTCGTTCGACCGATCACGTGGTTGGGAATTTGATTGAAGAGACAAGGTCACGCGAATGATTCGAGTTCTGGCATTGGTGATCCCTGTAAGAAAGAGGCAGGTGTAGAAGAGCGGGGTCACCTGGCCGAGACTCAAGTATATGAAAACCGTTCCTGCCAAAGCCATGAGTATTATGACGGAGGCAATGTTATTGGTTCGGTAAAAAATACGCCGTGTCGCAAACCCGGCAGTCAATGCCCCAACGGCGTAATAAGCTTGCCCACTCGCAAAGAGGTCGGGCCCCGAAGCCATCCACTGGTTCACGTATTGAGTAAGCACAACGAGGATTTGGACGAGAACGAAGGCGAAGAGTGAGTGCGTGAATAGTCTGTATTTGAAGACCAAAGGATGTTGACGGAAATAGTGGAAACCCGCTTAAAGTCGATCGAGGACCCCGTCCTCTTTCGACTTTTTTCCTTTCGGTCGGCGTGTAATTGATGCGACCGATCAAGGCCATGGCCAAGAAATAGGTGAACGCGTCAAAGGCAAAGATGGCATGCAGGTTCCAAGCCTCTATCGCATACGGCAAAGTCACCTCGAACCCCAATACATTGATGGCCTCATAAGCCACCGTGCTACTGATCAACACCGCTGCAGTAGCCCCACTGAATACTTTCGTGGCCTGATTCTGGATCTCGAATAAACTATTGATACGCCCATAGTCCTTCGACTTAGTGATCTCCTGACCAAAAGCGTACAAGGCCGGATAGTGAATGTTGAAAAAGAGCGTGGTCATCCCAAAAACACCCAAGATCATCCATGGCGGCATTTCACCCGTAGCAAAGCCGTAGATCGCCGCTGTGGCCAAAATGGTTCCGGCGATCCCATTGGCATAGAGGAATAAAGTTTTGCGGGAGTACCGATCGATCAGCCTTCCCGCATACAGGCTCCAAAAAAGACTCAGAAAAGTGACCAGGCCATACACCATGGCAAACAGGCTCGATTGTTCCAGCACATCGGGGAAGTACCAAGGCACGGCCAAAACCGAAATACCCTGCGCGAATCCCGACACGATGTTCGAGCTAAGTAAATAGGTGAGGGACGATCGGTTTTTCATTCGAACGAAGGTAGCTATCTTTAGATCATGTCAACACCCGAATCCACTCCAAGTTCTTACGGCGACGCCAAGGCCGATCTCGAACGCTACTGCGCCTATCAAGAGCGCTGCCAATCCGAAGTCGAGCGAAAAATGGAAGGTATGGGCCTGCGGCCCGATGAACGCGACGAGCTCCTTGTCGATCTCATTACCTCTGGGTTTCTCAATGAGGAACGATACGCCAAGGCCTTCGTCCGCGGAAAATTCCGATCCAACAAATGGGGCCGCTACAAAATTCGTCAAGGCCTCAAAACCAAACGGGTATCGGTAGAGTGTATCGCGGTCGGACTCCAAGAGATTGATGAAGATGAATACATGAATGTTCTCCGCGATTTAATAGAGCAAAAAGCTCGGTCCGTAAAGGATAAGAATACCTACACCCGAAACCGAAAAATTGCAAATTACCTGCTGCAGAAGGGCTTTGAGTCCGAGCTGGTGTGGGAAGAAATTAATGCGGTTTCATAAGTGTTATAAGTGGCGCTATGCGCTCGAAGGGGATGCGACCTAGATGCAATTAAGTCTCGATCCGCGCGATCAGCTCGTTCCGATCAGATTAGCCTTTAGCAAATCAGTTGTAAGTAGACGTCGTTAAAAAGTCGTAGGCCGTTATGACGCTTTGTGCTAATGGATCAACACTTAAAAACCTCTGTACGGATTTTTTGTCCGCTCCTTCGTGTATTGACCCCCTATAAATTGGACAGAAATTATCAATCAATTTAGCAGAGTTTTTGGGTTTAACAATTTATTTTCT
>JAGWBA010000022.1 GCA_021296215.1 Flavobacteriales bacterium | reverse complement strand
TAATCATAAACAAACTAAACAGCAAGCAATCAGATACTTAAATACAAAAAAAACAGCCCCGGTATTGAGACGGCTTCTTATTCTGCAAATAGGGAGTTCTTTGCGAAAGAGTCCTTTCGATATTAAGATTGTTGATACCTTTGCTAGTATCGACTAATCAATGAATCATTCTTATATGAGGAGCTTTATTCTCGTTATTCTATATATATCGCCATTAGTTTCGTTTAGCCAGATTGACACCTTGCTTTGGCAGGATTTCGAGAATCCTCTTTTTTTGGATTTCGAAGTATCAGATTCCATAAATGCTCCTCTCAATTTGTGGCTTAATTTGGATCTGGACTCAGCTCAAGACGCAATTAATAGACCAAATGCATGGTTTCCGGCATTTGCGTTTTCATCTATTGATTCGGGAAATAGGGTTATGCAATCGAGCAGTTGGTTGTCGAATCCAAGCATACGGACCGAGAATTGGCTCATTTCACCACTTATATTGCCCGCTCAAGGTGAAACCATTTTGATCGAATGGAAGTCCGCCCCACGTCAAGCTCCGCAATACCTTGATGGGTACCGTGTGATGTACAGTTCTACCGGACGCGACCCCGAAGATTTCTACACTATAAAGCAACTCTCTGAGCATGTCGGGCCTGCTTCAGATTCATCTGGAATGGGGCCTGTACCGACTTATAGTTGGTTTGAATTTTCTTTGGGCGGAGATATACATGGAATTGATGGTCAACACATCCAGCTTCCGGCCAACATGGATAGCACAGCTTATATTGGAGAGCTTTGGCGTCCGGATGTGATATCGTTTCCGGCTTACACTCACGATACGCTGTATCTGGCCATTGTGCATGACTCTCAAGATGACAACTTACTTGGAATTGATGACATATTAGTATTGGGTACTTCAGCAGTCACGTTGAAAGAGAACAAACTAGACGGAATTCGCATTTATCCGAATCCGACAACGAGTTTCTTGATTCTTGAGTTGGAACTGGAATCCATGTCCGAGCCAATAGTGTTATTCGATGCGTTAGGTCGTTCTTTTCATGTACCAATGACACGATCAGAAAAAGGAATTAAGCTCGACCTTCGAAAATTGACTTCCGGCGTATATTGGATTCGATTCGACCAGTCGTATGTTTCTTTTGTAAGGGAATAGTATTTAACACCCTCAAAATCATTCCGTTCAGAATGTCTTCTTAAATTGTAGGCATGAAACGAACCCTACTCAGTTTTTGCTTTTGTGGAATCGCCATGGTTGCGATAGGTCAGAACGATACGATCTTCTACCTCGATTTCGAATTAGATAGTCTGCCGTCGAACTTCGTCGAAACTCAGGATACGGCAGACATTACAGTATGGCAGAACTACAGCCTGGATAGTATTCCGGCCGCAAACGGGCGTCCCGACAACTGGTACCTAGGGCCGGGTATTGCAAACGTGGATACCCAAAATACGGTCATAGCATCGACGAGTTGGCTTCAGGGCTTTTTACCGGGAAACCGGAATTATTTAATATCACCTGGTTTTTATTTGCCGGATAATTTTACCGAGTTGTCGTGGTATTCGGCCAGTCGATATGCACCAATTTACTTAGATGGTTATTCAGTGGTCGTGAGCACAACGGGAAGTGCTCCGGAGGATTTCACGGATACTTTGTTCAGAGCGGCTCAATGGATCGGCCCCAATCCGAATCCGACGACCACTAGCCCTATCGCCGCTTTTAACAATAATAGCTACAGCGATGGTTTCGTGCACGGTTTCGACGGTACGTACTTGGAGTTGGACGGTGATTCAAGCGACTGGAAATGCGTGCTTCAACCGCACTCTGTTTCTTTGGCTGCATATCAAGGGAATACCGTTCGAGTGGCCTTCGTTCACGATAGTGATGACGACAACATAATCTCGTTCGATATCTCGTTCGATAAGATATTCATGAAAGGGACCAAGATTATCGGTTTGGAGGAACGTGCGGATCTACAGACACGCATATATCCAAATCCGGCCGCAGGCCGTACTCATTTGGCTTTTGAACTCAATACCCTAGGAGCTGTTGCTTGGGAGGTGGTCGATTTAAGCGACCGCATCGTTGCGGAAGGGCGCGCGGGATCGTTCTTGCCCGGTCATCATGAGATTGAAATTCCGCTTGAAGGCCTGAGTGCGGGTAGATATGCTCAGGTACTCTATTGGCGATTCTTCTGATTCACAGGAGATTATTGTACATTAGTTAAACAGAGGATGGTGCGTTGTTGAATATCGCCCCAACGACTTTTCTCCCTAGTCCGTCAATTTTGGTATGAAGAAGCTCTATCTCTACTCACTCATTTTGATGCTTCTCGTTCCGGCTGGAGCGAGTGCATGGCATATCGTGGGTGGAGAGCTCTATTACGAGTGCATCGGTAACGACGACTACATTATTACTTTAAAGGTTTATCGCGATTGCAATTCGCAAGGAGCGCCCTTTGACAATCCGGCTACTGTAACCATTTACGATACTAGCGGAACATTTGCCACTCAGGTGCAAATGCCCAATCCGTCCATTACTCTAGTACTTCCATACATTAATAACCCCTGTCTTACCAGCCCACCCAATGTGTGTGTAGAGGAAGGGATCTATACCGAAGTGGTTAATCTTCCGCCAACTCCCGGTGGATATACCTTGGTATATCAACGGTGCTGCCGCAATGCGAGTATCAACAATATTTTTCAGCCCGAGGAGCAGGGAGCCACGTATACGACGCATATTCCCGGGCCTCCATACCATTGCAATAATTCTGCGTACTTCTCCAATTTCCCTCCCATTGTGCTTTGTACAAACGATACCTTGGTCTTCGATCACAGTGCGACCGATTTGGACGGGGATTCGCTATTCTACCGATTCGCCACTCCATACAGTGGCGGCTCTCAAAATAACCCCTTGCCTCTACCTCCTCAACCTCCGCCTTTTCCCAATGTGCTTTGGAATCCGGGCTATACGATCACGTATCCAATTGATGCGAATCCGGCCTTTAATTTAGATCCAAACTCCGGCCTTCTTGTAGGGTCTCCCACAATGTTGGGGCAGTATGTAGTAACGGTAGTGGCCAAAGAGTATCGTAATGGAACGTTACTGACCGAGAATAGGCGCGATTTTCAATTCAATACCGCAATCTGCTTGAGCGCTACTCAAGCGGGTATAGCACCTCAATCTCAGTTCTGTACGGGGACCACCTTTAGTTTTCAAAATCAGAGCTTGTTTACGACGTACTATCAATGGGATTTCGGAGATCCGAATACGAATGCCGATACGAGCTCCTTTGCCAATCCGACTTGGACTTACTCGGACACCGGTACCTACACTGTAACACTGATCGCGAATCCCGGATTTCAATGTGCCGATACCATTACCACTCAGGTACAGATCTCGGACGGAATACCGGTCGACTTCAGTATTAGTGGGGATGATTGTATCGACGGAAACTTTATGGATTTTACCGTTTTGAGTCAACATACCCCGGACGCACAATACGATTGGGATTTCGGGGATGGAACAGCAAGCCAGCAAATGAACCCGACCAAGGTCTACACCGATGACGGAATTTACCCAGTTACACTGACGGTCAGTGAGAATAGCTGTGCGACCTCGTTCACCGATACGGTTCGAATCTTCCCCGAAGTAGAACCTTCCTTTGATACGGATACGTTGACGGGTTGTGCACCCTTTACGGTGGAATTCGCGGACGAGACGAACACGTGGGTGAACATAAACTACCTGTGGGAATTCGGCGACGGTCAAGCCAGTACTCAGGATAGCCCAACCCATACGTACAGTTTACCGGGTACTTACGATGTCACTTTGACCATTGAGGTATTGGAAGGTTGCGTAGATACTCACCGGGTGGCCGTAGAGCAAATGATCGTCGTAGAGCCGAGCCCGACTGCCGGATTTTATGTTGATCCTGAGGTAACGTCGTTCTTTGAACCAGTGGTGTCAGTGCACGATATAAGTACGGGAGCCTATTGGACTACTTTCGATATGGGTGATTCAACCTCGTACACGGCACCCTTTTTCGATCACCGCTATTTGGAAGATGGTACGTATACGGTTCGTCAGGTAGTGGGGAATGAGTACGGTTGTACTGATACTACCTACAGAACAGTTGTGGTAAAACCCGAGTACTTGCTGTACGTTCCAAATGTGTTCACGCCCAATGGGGATGGGCTTAATGAGTATTTTGCTCCAAAGGTATTTGGGGAAATAGAGTATCAGTTCTCAGTATATAGCCGATGGGGTGATCGAATCTTTTACTCCGAAGTTGTGGGCGAAGGTTGGAACGGTGAAGATGCGAAAAAGGATATGCCGGCACCGCAAGACACCTACCTGTGGGAGGTCAAGGTACTAGATATAGATGGGGCGGCGCATCGGGAAGTCGGTTATTTCTCGTTGATTCGTTGATCATAGTTTGATCTTTTTACTTAGCCACTGAAATCTGGCGAGTAACAGAATGGCCGAAATGGTTAATCCAACCGCCAGCCCATACCATATACCGCGCTCGTTAAAGTCCAAGTAAAATGCCATGTAATAACCCAAAGGGATTCCGATGATCCAATAGGCAAATAGCGTTATTACCGTTGGAATTCGGACATCTTCGAGACCGCGTAAAGCGCCGAGAGCCACGACCTGTGTTCCATCGGACAGTTGAAAAATAGCGGCGATCAAAAGAAGGGCAGCGGCCGCGTTAATAACGTGACCTTCATCGATATATAAATGCGCCAAAGTTTCTCCTTGGGTTGAGAAAAGGATTCCGGCCACTCCCATGAACACCAGAGAAAGCAGAATGGCCGAAAATGCCGCCATTCGAAGGTTATCCCGATCTTTTAAACCACGTTGATTACCTACGCGAATGGTAGCTGCCGCACCCAAACCACTCGCGAGCATAAAGCTAATGGAAGCGAGGTTCAGGGCGATTTGATGTGCTGCCAAGGCTTCGGCGGAAATTTGGCCGATCCAAATGGCGGCGATGACGAAGGCACCTACTTCGAAAAGCATTTGCACCGAGGTTGGAATACCGAGTTGGAGTAATTTACCAAAGAAATCGCGCCGCCAGGGCATGGCGAAGAAATAGGGGCGAAATGGTCGAAAAAGTCCGGAGCGCCAGAGGTAATAACCGATTCCGACGACCATGAGTGTTCGACTGATGAGCGTAGCAATACCGGCGCCATTCAGGCCGTAGGCCTTAAACCCCCAATTTCCGTAGATCAAGAGCCAGTTAAGACCGATGTTCAGGAAGTTGGCGGACAACGAGATCAGCATCGGCTCGAAGGTGTGGGAAAGGCCCTCCATGAATTGCCGAAAACCCTGGAAGATCATGAGGGGTAGGAATGACCAGGTGATGATGCTGAGATATGGGTAGGAGAGGGTCATGACTGCGGGCTCTTGATCGAGCCGATCGAGGAAGGGCCAAGCCGCGAACATGAGTCCGCCCAAGACCACCGTTACCATGAGGTTAAGTGCCAATGTGTGTCGAAGCATGGAACCGATCATTCGGTATTTCTTCTCGGCGTGAACCCTTGCTACGATTGGGGTTACGGCTTGTGATATTCCGTATCCGATGACGAATATGACCACCCAAATGCTGTTTCCGAATGCGGCTGCCGCCAGGGGTTCGGTACCGAGCCTACCAACCATGACGGAATCGGCTACTCCGACCATGATATGCCCCAATTGTGAGAGCATAACGGGGTACGCTAGCTTGAAATTTAGCCCGATATGTTGTCGCAGCGAGAGGGTAGACATGGGGGCAAAGGTACCGTAATCCGCAATTGGCGCGGAGCGTAGGCTAAATGAAATTTATGTTAAGATGATTTGTCAAAAAGACGAATAAATGCGATATTTGGACTAACTGATGGGAGAATACACTTTTGTAAAGTAAATTTTATGTTGAAAAAAGTACTCTTTGTTTTGGCGTTATTTATCGGATCTTTCGCTGTACAAGCGGAAGGAGGTGATAAATCGCTCGAAGCATACCCGAATCCCGCGGTTGACGAAGTTGTCTTTCATTTTGGCGATGATATTGCCCTAAAGGGCGGTACCATTTCTATTTACAATACGATTGGTGCTTTGGTCGGCCAGATTCCGGTTGGTCCTTCATTGGAGTTTCGATTTAAGATTCCTCAGCAATGGACGCCCGGTCTATACATCGTAACCTTCGAAGACACCGATGGTGCCTTGACGGTTCCGATCAAACTGACCATTAAATCGACGATTTAAGTGTTAAGTGTTTCTGTTTCATTGGAGAGTCGGGTACGCCCGGCTCTTCTTGTTTTAGGGCAAAACGAATAGCCGAATTCTGCGTTAACGAATTATGAGGCATTTGATTCTACTTCTTTTAAGTTTCCCCTTTTTTTCCTGGGCACAGCCCGAAACCCTTACCTACGGTAAGTGGCGAGAATTGGGCCCGACCGAATCCCCCGAGAATTCCAATTTAACCGACTATTCCTATACGCGAATCAAAGGAACAGGCAGGCTCATTTTCATTGAGTTCGATGAGCGACTTCCCAACCGGATCTTTACGGGTTCTCCTACGGGTGGATTATTTGTATCGGATGATAAGGGGGAGAGTTGGCGTGTTGGAGGCACGGATCACCTTTTTGTACCAGGAGTGTCGCACATTCAAGTAGCACCTGAGTCTTCGGATACTTGGTTCATCGCCAGTGGAGATGGGGACGCGGACTTTACTTTTTCCATTGGAGTGGCCCGAACCAAGGATGCCGGGAAAACCTGGGAGTGGATCAATGGAGTGGACGAATCATTGCCGGTAACGGAACTGAATAAGCCTTGGAATGTGGTACGTATACGCAAGCTGCTCGTTGAACCGAAAAATGGCAATCGGCTGTGGGCTGCTACAACGGAAGGACTTTTCTTAACTGAGAATGCTTTGGCTCCGACCGCAGAGGTGAGATGGCGCAAACTAGCGGGTGGGGCTTTTCAAGATTTATGCTTTCAGCCTGAGTCGAGAGGAAGAACGGTCCTTGCCTCGGGCCGTGAATTGTGGATGTCCACCGATAGCGGAACGCATTTTAATAAGATTGAAATTCCGCGAGACTTTTCCGTGATTACCGACGACCTGCCAGAGAAGTGGCTCACGATTCGAATGAGTGCCGATGCGCCCAATCTGCTTTATGTGGCCTATACCGCGAACGAAGGGCATGGATCGCGTCGATTCAATGCCGAGCTTTACACTTTTCATCTAATCGACAAACGCTGGTCGTTCATTCGCGAATTTGGCAAGGACATGGGTGCTCAAAAGCAAATGGGTCATGGCCGTCATCAGAGCATTGCTGTTCATCCGAAGGATGCCTCGACCCTTTATTGGGGAAATGTACTTCGGGTCCACAAAAGCGAAGATGGTGGAATAACTGTTTCCGGCCTTCCTAAAGCTTATCACGACGATTTGCACTACATCACCTTCGATCCGCACGAAAACGCCGTATACATCGCTACAGACGGTGGAATCAACCGTTCGCGGGATGGTGGGAACACTTGGGAAGACCTCACCCGGGGGATCGGAGTGTCGAATATGTTCAACATAGGGTCTTCGATGAGTCATCCGGCGCATGTGTCTTACGGTGGTTTCGACACCGGAAACGTATGGCGCGATGATCAGGGAGTATGGCGCCAGGTCTTCTTTGGTGATGGATTTAAATCGGTTCCACTGGTTACCGATTCCACCATCGGGATTTACTGCTCGTCGAGCTCGGGATTCGGGTATATGGAACCGGATGGACGAACGGACTTCCGCACGCCCTCTCGCAATGTGGCCGGGTACCAATGGAAAGTTCACTTTGCGGTGGACCTGAAAGACGAAGACCTACTGTACTTAGCAGCACCCAAAGGAGTGATGCGCTCCTGGAACCGCGGTGAAGAATGGGAAATGCTCAAGGAGGCTCCCAAAGGCGCAGAGGTCTGGGAGGTCTACTTGAACGAACACGATCCGAACGAGCTGTATTTCACCAGCATTTCCGGAACCGAAGGTATTTGGCGGACGCGGGACGCTCGGAACGAAATGGCGCTGGATATTGAGTGGGAGCGCTTAGTTCCTTCGATCCCCGAGTTCAAGAATGGCGAGCCCATAAAACTAACCATAGCCGACATCGAGCCCGATCCGTTTAATCCGCGTGCCTTTTGGGTCGCCTTTGGTCGACAGGAAAATGGCTTCGAAGGATATCCCAACCCCAAGGTACTGTACTACAACGGTAGTCGCTACGAGGACTGGACCGGAATCGCGCGTGGCGATGCCATGTTACAGGATCGCAAGGTATTGGAGATCGAAGCGGATCCCGCCCTCAGCGGGCGGATTTACATCGGGACGAGTGCGGGAGTATTCGTAAAGGAAGGATTCAACGGTGCGTGGTCCCAGGAATGGGGCATACCGCACGCCGAAGTGCGCGAACTGGAGTTGCACCCCTATGCCCGGGTGTTGAGGGCCGCGACGTTTGGTCGAGGTTTGTGGGAAATGCCGCTTCCGGCCGTTGAGGCCAAAATAAAAGTGCGTGGCGAACAACACTGGACCGATCGGTCGATCTTGACCCATTTGGTCGTGAAGAATGGGGCCGTGCTGCACCTCAAGGGTGAGACCTGGATGGCCTACGGCGTGCGCATTACGGTAGAACCGGGTGGCGCAGTAGAAGTGCACGGCACCATAGAAGTGTTGGCCGGAACCGCTTGGAAGGGTTTTGACGTGCAAAGCTCCAAGGGCTTCCTGTTCTTTAAAGGGAAATCGGGCGAAGTTCGGTACAGTAACCGCTAAGCGATATTAGGTCTGCAACACTCCCGTGTTGTATTGTTTTTCGGCCGGAGCGTGATTCGCCATTTCAATGCCGACGCTCAAAACCTTTCGCGTGTGACGCGGATCGATCACCGCATCGAGCCAAAGTCGCGAAGCAGCGTAATACGGACTGGTTTGACTCTCGTACCGCTTTTCGATCTTCTCGAGCAGCTCCTTCTCTTTTTCGGCCGTGATCTCCTCACCTTGAGCTTTGAGACGGCTCTTCTCGATCTGCAAGAGCACCTTCGCCGCTTGCGAACCGCCCATTACCGCCACATTTGCCGTGGGCCAGCCCACGATCAAACGCGGATCATATGCCTTTCCGCACATGGCGTAATTCCCGGCACCGTAGCTGTTTCCAACGATCACCGTGAATTTGGGCACCACGCTATTGCTCATGGCGTTCACCATTTTAGCACCGTCCTTGATGATACCACCGTGTTCACTGCGCGAACCGACCATGAATCCGGTTACGTCTTGCAGGAATACGAGTGGGATCTTCTTTTGATTGCAGTTCATCACGAAGCGGGCAGCTTTATCGGCGGAGTCGTTGTAGATGACCCCGCCAAATTGCATTTCGCCTTTTTTACTCTTCACGAGTTTGCGCTGATTCGCCACGATTCCCACGGCCCAGCCATCGATACGTGCATAGCCTGTTACGATGGTTTGACCGTATCCGGCTTTATACTCTTCCCAGCTGTCCGCATCGATCAAGTGCTCAATGAGCTCGTGAATATCGTACTGCTTGTCGCGTTTCTCGGGCAGGATGCCCATGATGTTGTCCATGGGCTTTGCCGGATCCTTCGGCTCCGTTCGGTTAAAGCCCGCCTTTTCGGAATCGCCCATCTTGTCCATGATGTTCTTGATGGAGTCGAGGCAGTCCTTATCGTCCTTGCTCTTATAGTCCGTAACGCCCGAAATTTCACAGTGAGTCGTGGCCCCACCGAGGGTTTCGTTGTCGATGTCCTCGCCAATGGCCGCCTTTACCAGGTAGCTGCCGGCTAAGAATATGGACCCTGTTTTGTCCACGATCAAGGCTTCGTCGCTCATGATCGGCAGGTAGGCACCACCTGCCACACAGGAACCCATGATGGCTGCTATTTGCGGAATTCCCATACTGCTCATGACCGCGTTGTTGCGGAATATGCGACCAAAGTGTTCCTTGTCGGGGAAGATCTCGTCTTGCATCGGCAGAAACACACCGGCCGAATCCACCAAGTAGATGATAGGCAAGCGATTTTCCATTGCAATTTCTTGGGCGCGCAAGTTCTTTTTTCCGGTGATGGGGAACCAGGCACCGGCCTTAACGGTTGCGTCGTTGGCCACCACCACGCACTGTCGGCCTCGCACATAGGCGATCTCCACAACCACTCCGCCACTGGGGCAGCCGCCGTACTCTTCGTACATGCCGTCACCGGCAAAGGCACCGATCTCAACGCGGGGTTTATTATCGTCGACCAGGTATTCGATTCGCTCCCGGGCGGTGAGCTTGCCCCGGGCATGTTGCTTTTCGATCTTCTTTTTACCGCCGCCAAGACGTACCTGAGATAAGTGCTGTTCGAGGTCCGAAACCAGCATTTTCAAAGCATCTTCGTTTTTATTGAATTCGATGTCCATAGCTTTTTGTGTAGAAAGTCAAATTTACTGCCTCTCGGCAGGATGACAAATTAAGCGCCCTGAAGTTCGCTTTCGAGCAAAAAAGAATAACTCCCGGGTCCTTTATTGAACAAGAGATCGAGAATACTTAGGTCTGGAACGAAGTTGTGCCGATCGCCAAATACTTGCATATACTCTTCGGCCTTGAGCAAGGTGGGCTGTTTGGGGTGAATTCGCTTTCGGTAGTCGACCTCGTCGTCCTGCGCCTCAAGGAATTCGTTCAAGACCTCGTATTCGAGGTCGAACTCCAGTTCTTGGGCTACCCACTCACACGAGGCGATACAAAGGTCGGCCAGCGTTTCGAATTGACGTCCGAACAGGGCCTTTAAAGAATCCTCATAGTACTCGAAGTACGGAGAACTGCGGTAGCTCGACTCCAAAGTTCGCCAGTGAACCAGAGGCCAGTTCTCGGAGTAGCTCAAATCTGCCGTAGCCGTCTGAAGGCGAACTCCCGATCGGTGCTCGATCGGAACAATGAGGTTCTTTTTACCGCTTGGATCAGCAACACAGGCGCGCGAGCGATAACTCTGCTTTTGATAATTCTCGGCCAGGTCAATGAAGTTGGTACCGGGCTTCATCCAAGCCACCCAATACGAGATGGGCGGAAAATAAGCCAGACTGAACAGTTTATGCGGCATTCTTACGGCGCTTTTGATAGAAGCGGAAGCCGAAGTACAGTACGAGTATTCCTACGAAGTATGGGAAGAGCGATTTCCGTGGACCCTTTCCGTGGACCATGGTGAATACGCGATCCGTTCTGATGCGATCTCCAAAGTCGTTCTGGAACTTGTCGTAGCTCATCCAAATGAAGGCTGCCTTACCAACGATATGATCTTCGGGCACGAATCCCCAAAATCGCGAGTCGAGCGAATTGTGGCGGTTATCCCCCATCATCCAATAATAGTCCATTTCGAAGGTGTACGATTCGGCGATTTGCCCATCGATGATGATGCTTTCACCTTTGACCTCCATATCATGTCCTTCGTAGAAAGATATAATGCGCTCGTACAACCGAATATTCTCGGTCGATATAGCCACTGTAGCTCCTCTTTCGGGAATCCAGAGCGGCCCGAAATTATCGACGTTCCAGGTAAATTTGCCGGGTTCCTGTGGGAAAATACCCTCATCGGCCACGCCCGCCGATTTGATCATGGGTTCAACGCTGAGCACGTTCGAAAACTGACGTATGCGTTTCACATTCTCCTTGGTCAGCAAGAAAATGAAATCGGTCCGAGAACTTTGGCCGCCCTCTGTAATATCCATTTCGAGTAAGGTCTTGCGGTTGAATCCCTGTCCGTTCGTCTTAACCAGGTAGGTCAGCTGAGGAGCCGCACGTTCCGGAAGCCAAACCGTGTCGCTGTTGGCGAACAGGGTCGACCGATCAATTCGGATACTATCGCCTGGCGTACCTACACATCTTTTAATGTAGTTGGTGCGCTTATCAACGGGCAAATCGCTGTCCATCGGGTAGTTGAATACTACGATATCGTTGTTCTTCACTTTGCTAAATCCCGGTAAACGGTGATAGTCGAACTCGACCCAATCGACGAATGATGGGAATCCGAGCAGTGGTACCGTGTTGTGCATGAGCGGTAAGCTAAGCGGTGTCATGGGCATTCGTGGGCCGTAGCTCATTTTCGACACGAACAAGAAGTCACCGATCATCATGGATTTTTCCATAGACGAGGTCGGGATCGTATACGCTTCAATTGTGAATGTTCGGATCACAGTGGCGGCTACAATGGCAAAGGTCACGGCTTCTATCCACTCGCGGTTTCCGCTTTTATCGCCCCGGAGTCGCGGGCCTTCGTACTTCGCTTCTTTTGACCGCCCGATGACCGGCATGTAGATTCCCAAGGTGAAGATCGCGAGTACGCGGTCTGCAGTGCTCCGGCGTTCAAAGACCTGCAGGGTTTCGGCGAATACCACCATCCACATGATCCAGCTCACCATGGGTAGGTACAGCAGAATGACCCACCACCAAGGGCGTTTCAGCATTTTAAGAATGAGGAGTTCGCCGTAAATCGGCACCAACAAAGGCAGCGTAGGTTGTTCTATCTTTTGAAAGAAAGGCTGGTAGTATGCGAAGCGAATCACTTGCAGGATCGCCATACCGAGTAAGAAACCGGTCCAGGTCATAGGTTCAATAGGTCTTTCATGCCAAAGCTCCCCGTTTTTCCGGGCAGCCATTCAGCGGCTAGTACGGCTCCAAGTGCGAACCCTTTTCGGTTCTTAGCCTCGTGCCGTAAGGTTATTTTATCGATAAAGCTCTCGTAAACGATCTCGTGGGTTCCGGGCACGTCGCCCTCTCGTTCAGAACGGATAGGGAGTTTATTTATTTCGCCCTCTCGGGCGGATGTCCAACCCTGCAATCTCTCAACGCGCTCGATTACATCTTCGGCCAAGGTGATAGCAGTCCCGCTTGGAGCGTCCTTTTTTCGCGTGTGGTGGATCTCGGTCATGTTTACGTCGTAATCTTCAAACGGATTCATAAGTTCGGCGAGCCGTTGATTCACAGCAAAGAACACGTTTACTCCTAAACTAAAGTTAGAGGCGTAGAAGAACGCGCCGTTCACATCGGCCCGCAGGGCCATGATCTTTTCCCAATCATTGAGCCATCCGGTAGTTCCGCTCACCGTAGGCACTCCGTTGCGCAAGGACCATTCGATGAGGTCTACGGCAGATTCGGGCTTACTGAAATCGATGGCGACATCGCAGTTGGCGAGGTCTTCATTAGTCAGTTTGCTACGATTTTGAGAGGTTATCTTGATCGGTATGCTGTGGCCGCGCTCGAGCGCTATGGCTTCGATTTCGCGACCCATGGTTCCGTAACCGAGGAGGGCGATCTTCATAGCGGGCTAAGTTAAAACTTTAGGGTGAATCCGACCGAGGGGTTATACCCCGATTGTGGGGTAAACTGTACATGTGGACTCACTTTGATGGAGAGCTCGTCCGAAACATCGAATTCGTAGAGGTGGGCATCGACCATAGCGTCGAGCAGGTTTATCATGTAAATTCCGGCCGTAAGGATCACGCTGAAATCGCGGTTTCGACGGTAAAAATCGATCAGGGTGATGAGGTTGTCATCGGTATACTGAGGGTAATCGTCTTCGATGCCATCTTGCCGATCGATGTAGGCCTGTTTGAATTCATTGTACTGGCGGTTGTTGTCAATAATGAAGTAAACGCTGGTTCCGAGGGCCGCGTATATGATGGGGATTTTCCAGTACTTTTTGTTGTACGCTTGCCCGAGGCCCGGAACGGCCAGGCTCCTCAGCAATGCGGTTTTGGGCGAATGGACCATGGTGTCGGTACTGCTGAGTTCATTGGCGGTGACCAACCGCATGGAATCATTTTGAACGGGACGCCACAAGGAATCATTCTGGCCGCAGGCCGAAAAAACCAACAGCAAGCAAGTGAAAGCCAATAAATATGGGCCCTTAGGGTTTGTCATTCGTTATTCAATAGCTCGGCGATGCGGTCGAGCTCTTCGTCAGAAGCGAAATGAAAAATGATCTTTCCTCGGCCGTACCGATTTCTTTGAATTTCGGTTTTGGCCTTGAATCGTTTGCTCAAATCGTCATTCACGCGCTGGTAGGCGAAAGGCAGTGGAGTACCGCTTTTCTTTTTGGCGGGGCTGCTATCCTTAAGCTGTTTAACGCGCTGCTCGACCTCTCGTACGGATAAACGTCGCGCAATGATCCCTTCGTATAGGAAGAGCTGTGCATCTTTATCGTCGATATTGATGAGGGCACGTGCATGTCCCATGCTGATCATGTTGTCGCGAAGGCCGGCCTGGATGAGGTCGTTCAACTTGAGAAGGCGCAAGTAGTTCGTGATGGTCGAGCGCTTCTTACCCACGCGGTTGCTCATTTCTTCTTGGGTGAGCCGGCATTCGTCGATGAGTCGCTGGTACGAAAGAGCGATCTCGATGGGATCCATCTCTTGTCGCTGAATGTTCTCGACCAGGGCGAGTTCGAGCATGGCCTGGTCGTTCGCCAGTCTCACATAGGCCGGTATAGTGTGGAGTCCGGCCATTTGTGCGGCGAGGTAGCGACGTTGACCGGCGATGAGTTCGTAGTGTTCTTTCTTTACCCTTCGGACGGTCACGGGTTGTATGACCCCGAGCTGAACGATAGAGGCCGCGAGCTCTTCGAGCTGTTCGGTATTGATATTCGTCCGAGGTTGAAAAGGGTTTTGATGAATCTCCTCTAGGCTGAGCTCTGCTATGCCGCCCAATATTTCCTTCTTGTGGGTCTCGTTTTTCTGCAGATCGCTATCAGGTTCTGAAAGCAATGCCGACAGGCCTCGACCCAAAGCTTGTTTTTTAGCCATTATCCTTCCGTTTTTTCCAATCGCTCCTCACTCCAATTTTCGTTCTTCTCGAGGAATTCGCGGGCCAAATTTAAGTAGTTCACGGCACCTGTACTTCCGGCGTCGTAAGTGATGATGGATTCACCATAGCTCGGAGCCTCGCCCAAGCGCACATTTCGCTGAACGATGGTGTCGAAAACCATGGTCTGAAAATGCGTTTTCACCTCTTCAACGACTTGATTGCTTAAGCGAAGTCGTGAATCGTACATGGTCAAGAGCAAACCTTCGATATCGAGATCGGGATTGTGTAATCTTTGAACGCTCTTGATGGTGTTAAGGAGTTTGCCCAGCCCCTCCAAAGCAAAATACTCACATTGTATGGGCACGATCACCGAGTTGGCAGCGGTAAGGGCATTCAATGTGATGAGTCCTAGGGATGGAGCACAGTCGATGACGACAAAATCGTAATCATCCTTGATCTCGTTCAGCGACTTCTGAAGCATTTTCTCGCGATTGTCCTTATCGACCAGTTCGATCTCTACGCCTACGAGGTCCAGGTGTGCGGCCATCAGGTCCACGTTCGGGCTTTCGGTTTGCATAATGGCTTCCGACGCCTTTACTTCATGTTCTAGAACTTGATAGGTGCCTACGAGTGAATTCTTGGGGTCAAAGCCCATGGCCGAAGTGGCATTGGCCTGTGGATCGGCATCGACGAGCAAGACCCTTTTCTCTAAAACTCCGAGGCAAGCAGCCAAATTAACTGCAGTGGTCGTTTTTCCTACACCCCCTTTCTGATTCGCGATGGCGACGATTTTTCCCATGTGATTTCTTTGCTTAAGCAACGGTTTTATACCACTTCAAAGTACCGTATTTAGCTCCGAACTCCCTTGTGAAGCCTCAATTTTTTATCAACAGGATATTATTTGTTAACTTTCCATTAATCTCAAACCTACTTGCCTATGTCACTAGCTATTATTCTTCATGACGCCCAACAGGTCTTGAGCCCGTCGATCTTTGAGCAGACCATTGTGATTCAAATTATGGTAGCCCTTTTTTTGGGCATTTTATTCATGGAGTCGGGCACGGATAAGATTTTTGACTGGAAGGGCAACGTCGAGTTCTTGAGGGGGCATTTTGACGATACCGGATTAAGAGAAATGGTTCCTTTTTTACTTGGTATTGTTACGCTGGTTGAACTCGCGGCCGGATTACTGAGTTCTCTGGGGGTCGTTCAATTGATCTTCTACGATGACAATTCATATGCATTTTATGGAGCAGCGGTCTCGGCTTTGGCCCTGATCATGCTGTTCTTTGGCCAACGCATCGCAAAAGACTACAAAGGCGCCGCTACTTTGGCTACATATTTCATTTTGACCTTGGTCGGGATGTTCATTTTGAACTATTAGCCAGACTTGTGATTTATAGAAAAGAACGCCTTTCATTATTTTAGTGTTAATTGTATATTTGGCCATCTGGCTACAAATAATCTAACTGATACTATGAAGAAACTACTATTCGCTATCGCCCTCACGGGTGGATTCTTGGTGCAGGGTCAATCGCACCAGCACGGGGTCGAGCCATGTGGTACACAACAGGCATACGAAGATTTGATGGAGCGCTATCCTGATTTGGAGATCCGCCGTGACGCCCTTATCCAAAACAGTTTCAGAACGTCATCTACGGGAGATACTGTATTGGTAATCCCGGTGGTTTTTCACGTTTTACATGAATACGGTACAGAGAACATCTCAAAAACGCGCATCTTGAATGAGATTGATCGCATGAACGAGTATTTCGAGAAGCTCAACGCCGATACTACACAGATCGTTCCGGCCTTTCAAGGATTGATCGGAAAGGCTAACATTGAGTTCCGCCTTGCGACAAAAGATCCCGCGGGGAACTGTACGGATGGTATCAACCGTATTGCAACTCAAGAAGCTCAATTTGGTGACTACGCATCAAAAGTGGATCAATGGGCTCCTGATCGCTATTTGAACATTTACACCGCCAAGGTTGCTGGCTCTGGAAGTACTGGGCCGGGTCTTACATTGGCCTACGCGACTTTCCCCGGCACTATTTTCTGGTACGACGGAATTATGTGTCGCGCCGATGCCGTTTTCGGTGGTAGCAACGACGATGGTTGGACCTTGAATCACGAAGCCGGACACTACTTGGGTCTCTTGCACCCTTGGGGTTCTGGGCAGGTAGACATCGAGTGTGGTGATGATGGTATTTCAGATACTCCGATGACTGCCGGATCTTTTGCTTGCGACTTAGACAAAGACGATTGTAATCCAGGAACCATTGAAAACGTTCAGAACTTCATGGACTACGCTGATTGTGGACTGCCGCAAATGTTTACCACAGAACAGGCTTCTGTGATGCGCGAACAATTGATTTTTGAGCGTCCAATTTTGCCAACTCCAAGTAACATGGCCTTTACGGGAACCGATGTTACATCGGCTCCTGAATGCGTACCGGTTGCAGATTTTCATCCTGGACGCACTTTTGCTTGTGTTGGTGATAACGTTCAGTTCTTCGACGATAGCTATCAAGCGAATGGTTATACTCTTGCATGGACCTTCCCGGGTGGAACGCCAGCAACGTCATCAGATGCTAACCCGAATGTAGTTTTCAACTCAGCGGGATGGAAAGATGTTACCTTGACTGTGACGAACGCACAAGGTTCTTCCACTGCCGTGAAGCAGGCGGTGCACATTTCTCCATCTTGGGCAGTATTTGGACCCGACCATGTTGAAAGCTTCGAAGACGAAAAAGGATACTACTGGCGAATGGAGAACTTCTTGGATAACGAGCAAGAGTTCACTATCGAAGGTCAGGCAGCAAGCGACGGTGCTAAAAGTGTCCGTTTGAAGAACTGGAAGAATGTAAACCCGGGAGCTCAAATTCCTTCTCCAGAGGCATGGTACTACGACCGTTTAGGTGGACGTGTTGACCGTTTGGTTTCTCCACCTTACGATCTTTCTTTTGTTCAGAGTGGTGATTTAGTATTTGACTTCGCTTATGCTACGAACGCTGCCTTCCCGGATGATATTACGGAGAGACTCCGCGTGTTGGTGTCTGTCAATTGCGGCGTCACTTGGTCTACTCGCTTGACCTTGGATGAGGGCGATTTGGTTACTGGCGGAAGCGCTGGAGGTACTAATTTCATTCCTTCATCAAGTGATTGGGCTACTCAAACCGTAAACATTGGAACGGTATCAGGTTATGATCACGTTATGTTTATGTTCGAGTTTATATCAGGTGACCTGAGTAACAACTTGTACATTGATAATATCCGTTTTGATGCTGTAGTATCGATCGACGAGAACGAGTTGCGCGCTACGAATTTGAGCGTATATCCGAATCCGGCCGAAGATCGCTTGTTCATCGAGCTTCCGGCTGTAAACGGGAACGAAACACTGATGATCTACAATACGGCTGGTCAATTGGTCTACGAAACCTCAGCTGAAGCCAATGTGACTAAAATGGAAGTCGAAGTAGCAGACTGGGCCAAAGGAATTTACCACGTTCAGTGGGTAAGTCCATCGAACACGCTTCAGTCTAAATTCGTTCACTAATACGAACGGTAAATAGAAATTAAAAAGCTCCGTCCCTTGGGCGGAGTTTTTTTATTGCGCTGTTGAACCATTTTCAATTTCACCGGGTTATGAAGGGGAGAGTATAAAAGTTCTCATGGTTAAATAGGTTTTGATTAACGAGAAAGCCCCGCACGCAGCGGGGCTTTCTTATTCTGCTCATTCTGGAGAGGGCTTTAACACTAGATGTCGTCGAAACTTACGTCGGTGAATTTGTCCGAGCTCTTACCGTTTTTAACGGCCTCTACAGCCTCTTTCGGGGAGTGGCTTTCACCGTTGTGTTGTGCTTCGGTGATGATCTCGTCGCCCTTTTCATTCAGAATGAAATCAGTGGTTTCCTGAAGCATATCGCGAAATCCTTCAAAATCCTCTTTGTAGAGATAAATCTTATGCTTTTTGTAGTGGAATGATCCGTCGTCGTTGGTAAACTTCTTACTCTCGGTAATGGTGAGGTAATAATCGTTCGCTCTGGTCGATCGAACATCGAAAAAATAAGTCCTTCTTCCTGCACGTAGGATCTTGGAATAAATATCCTCCTGATCCCTTCTTTCTTTTCCTTCCATCAAGTTTGGGTTTGTAAGGTCTCTTACAAACTTAAAAAAATACTCCAAAAATTTACGAGCGGTTCGCGGAAGACGATTCTTGCTCTTCGAGAAGCTGTTGTTCGTAAAGGTCGGCGTAGTAGCCCTTTTGTTCTAGAAGGGATTGATGATCGCCTCGCTCTATGATGCTTCCATTGCTCAAAACGATTATTTGATCTGCGTGCTTTACAGAACTCACTCGATGTGAAATGATAACCGTTGTACGGTCCTTCATCACCCGTTTGAGGTTTTGAAGAATGGTTTCTTCCGTTTGCGTATCCACCGCGGATAAACAATCGTCGAAAATGAGAATGGTTGGATTAACGATAATTGCTCGCGCTATGGATACTCTCTGTTTTTGCCCACCAGAAAGGATCACCCCACGTTCTCCGACCCTAGTTTCGAATTGTTTCGGGAAATCAAGGATGTTGTGTAGAACATCAGCGTCTTGTGCGGCTTGTTCAATGCGCTCATGATCGTACTCATCGAGTCCGAAAGCGATGTTGCGCGCGATCGTGTCAGAAAACAGGTAACCTTCCTGCGGCACGTACCCAATGGAGCTTCGTAGGTTCTTGAGATTGATATTCTCAAGCGGACGTTCATCGATTCGGATTTCCCCGGAGGTTGGGTCGTATAGGCGTCCGATCAAATGTGCTACGGTACTTTTTCCGGATCCTGTTTTACCGACGATGGCCAAACTTTGTCCCGGCGCAATATTGAAGTTGATGTTCGAAAGAGCCTTGATTCCGCTGTCCGGATAAGTAAAACTCACGTCTTTGAACGAGATAGCCCCTAATATTGGAGTATCCTCAAGTGTCGGATTCCGGATCTCCGGTTCGAGATGGAGGAACTCGTTGATCCTCTTTTGTGAAGCTGCTGCGCGCTGAACGATACTCGTTACCCAACCCAGGGAGGCCACCGGCCAGGTGAGCATATTCACATAAATCACGAATTCGGCAATGTTTCCGGTGGTGATGGTTCCCTCTATGGCTAGTCGTCCTCCAATGTAGATCGTGAGGAGCGTGGATAAACCGATGAGCAGGATCATCAACGGGAAAAAGAGCGCGTTGACCTTCACGAGGTCGAGAGAACGATCTCGGTATTCCAGTGCTTCCTTGTCGAAGTCCTGTGCGGAGCTTCGTTCACGTGCGTAGGATTTAAGGATTCTGATACCGGAGAAATTCTCTTGAACGAAGGTCGATAAGTTCGAAAGCTGACGCTGTACTTGCTCCGATCGGACATTGATCTCTTTGGATACGTAGTAAATAGCGACGCTCAAGATAGGCATAGGGAGGAGTGCGTAGATGGTGAGTTCTACGTTCACGAACAACATGGACCCGATCACCAAGATAAGCTGAGACAATACGTTGATAGAGTACATGATGGCTGGGCCGATGTACATGCGTACCTGGCTCACATCTTCACTGATGCGATTCATGAGGTCTCCGGTACTGTTTCGCTTGTAGAAAGCTATCGTAAGGGCCTGATACTGCTGAAAGATCTCGTTCTTGAGGTCGAATTCAATGAATCGCGACATTACGATTATCGTTTGTCGCATGAAGAACATAAAGATTCCTTGAGCCAGAGCAGTTCCGATAACGATGAGCCCATACGTGAGAAGCGTTTTTTGCAGGTCTCCCACATCCGCCCGTAGGGCGTTAGTCTGAAAATGTTCGATCGCCTTGCTCACTGTATTGAATCCTTCCCGAACCATACGGGCGGGAACGAGCGAGAAGACATTAGAGATGACGACGAAAATGATTCCGAGCAGGAAGCGCCATTTGTATTTCCAGAAGTACTTATTGAGGTGGGCTAGGGCCATCATGCCGTTTGGTATCGATTGAAAATAGGGTTAGTTTTGCAGCACTTTTCAAGCGAAATAAACGAACCCTTTTGAGCGATATTGAATAGGGAACGTTCTCCTACACAAAAAGATCAAAGTTATGAAGAGTTTAGCGGAAGAGGTGCCTACGGATCGCGACGGTGAATTGGTGTTCGGCCGCATCGATCGTTTGGGCCACGAGCAGGTCGTATTTGGGCGCGATGAAGCGACCGGGTTAAAATGTGTCATCGGCATTCACAATACCGTGCTTGGACCGGCTCTCGGAGGCACGCGTATGTGGAACTATGCGAATGAATCAGAAGCGCTGAACGACGTGCTTCGTTTGAGCCGCGGGATGACCTTCAAGGCATCGATCAGCGGGCTTGACCTCGGAGGAGGAAAGGCCGTAATCATCGGTGATGCTTCTACTCAAAAAACGGATGACCTGATGCGTGCGTTCGGTCGTTTCGTCGATTCTCTCGGCGGTAAGTATATAACGGCTGAAGATGTTGGCATGACTACACACGATATGAAAGTGGTGAAATCCGTGACGGATCACGTAACCGGTATTCCGGAATCGATGGGAGGAAGCGGAAATCCTTCTCCGGTTACGGCCTATGGGGTTTACATGGGAATCAAAGCTTCTGCGATGTACAAATGGGGCAGCAATGACCTCAAAGGGAAGAAGGTGCTGGTTCAGGGTATTGGTGCCGTTGGACAGAACGTTGTGAAACACCTGACCGAAGAAGGCGCTGAAGTGGTGATCACGGATATAAACGCAGATAAACTGGCCAAAGTGGCCGAAGAGTACGGTGCTGAAGCGAAAATGGGAGACGAAGTGTACGACATGGAAATGGACATTTACACTCCATGCGCACTCGGTGCTACGGTAAACGACTTTACCATCGATCGACTTCAGTGCTCTATCATTGCCGGTGCAGCTAACAATCAGCTGGCGGACGAAAACAAGCACGGTAAGGCATTGATGAGTAAAGGTATCATTTACGCTCCCGACTTCCTGATCAATGCCGGAGGGCTGATCAACGTGTATTCCGAGATCAAGCATTTCGATCGCGCTGAAGCTTTGCGCAGAACGGAAGGTATTTACGATACAACTTTAGATATATTGCAGCTGTCGGAGACCCGTGGGATTCCAACTTCTCATGCGGCGCTTCAATTGGCTCAACAACGGATCGAAGAGAACCGATAAACGCAGTACATGCTCAACCGACGTTTCATAAGAATTCGCGTGCTTCAAGCACTCTATGCCTTTTACAACAAGGAAGGTGAGGAATTATCCAGAGCTGAGAACGAACTCATTCGCTCCATGGATCGTATTTACGATCTATACGCATTGATGCTGGAGCTCTTGATCTCCTTTCAACGATTGGCTGAAAACAGGATCGAAGAGGGTAAAAGGAAAAGGCTCCCCACCCATGAGGATCTACACCCGAATTTGAAATTCGTCGAGAATCCGGCGATCATGGACCTTATCGATAGTGACCGACTAAGACAGTACAGCCAATCACACGCGGTGAATTGGGGTGATCAGAAAGAATTCGTCAAAATGCTTTTTAGAATCGTACGGGAGTCCGAACTCTACGCCCAATACCTGGAGCGGGAAGAGGAGACCTATAAAGGGCATCGTGATTTTTTGGTCGAAATGTACGCGGAGTTCGTAGCCAATAACGAAACCTTACACGAGATACTCGAAGAGAAGAGCATCTACTGGGTAGAGGACTTGGCCTTAGTGAACTCGGCCGTGGTGAGAACACTACAGGTGCTCAAAGAAAAATCGGGAGCTTCTAAAGCCATAGAGCCCTTGTATCGGGATGTGGAGGACAAGGATTTCGCCATTGACCTAATGCGCAAGGTGGTGACTCAGGGCGACAAGTTCGAAGACATGATCGCGGATAAGGCGAAGAACTGGGAGATGGAGCGAATCGCACAAATGGACATGCTCCTGATGAAGTTGGCGCTGGCCGAATTCCTCCACTTCAAAACAATTCCGGTCAAAGTGAGTATGAATGAATATATAGAGCTGTCCAAGGAATTCAGTACCAACAAAAGCAAGGTCTTTATCAATGGTATTCTGGATAAGTTGGTTGCGGAGTTGAAAGAAAGCGGCGAATTACGGAAATTGGGCCGCGGTTTAATCGAATAAATCAAAAACGAGCTATGAAAATGAAATCCCTTGCAGTATTAGCAGCTGCCGGTTTGTTCTTAATCTCATGTGGAGAAAAAGCATCGAACCGAATCGAGAATGTTAATAACGCTTCATCTGCAGTTACTCAGCCCGAGGCTGCATCTACGCCGGAAGTACAACCCGTTCAAACGAATAATACTGATCCGTCAGTGGTGGATACGGATGGAACTCCGGTATTCTCTTTCGACAAAGAGAGCCACAACTTTGGTCAGATCGTTGAGGGAACCAAGGCCGAAACGATATTCAAATTCACCAATACGGGTGACGCTCCATTGATCATCACTAGTGCACGTGGTAGCTGTGGGTGTACGGTACCCGATTGGCCCAATGAGCCGATTGCTCCGGGAGCTTCTAGTGAGATCGCTGTAAGCTTCGACAGCAAAGGACGTCAAGGACAGCAGCAAAAGAGCGTGACCATCATCGCTAATACTACGCCAAATACGAAAGTGCTTACCATTACTTCAGAAGTGGTAGCCGCTGAAACGGCCGAATAACACAGATATGATTTTACTACAAGCAGCCGGAGGAGGCTTTGGAGGGTTCTTACCGGTCCTTCTTATCATCGTGGTCTTTTATTTCTTTATGATCAGACCGCAGATGAAGCGCCAGAAGGATGAAAAGAATTTCCGCTCTGAGATCCGCAAAGGTCAACGTGTTGTCACCAACGGAGGAATGCACGGAAAGATCACCGAAATGACCGACACCACGATCACTTTGGAGGTCCAGAACGGCATCAAGATAAAGATGGAGAAGGCGAGCATCAGCAAAGAGTTGAGCGCCCAATACATCAAGTCAGAGGAGGGCAAGTCCTCCAAGAAAGACAAGGCCGAAACCAAAAAGGTCGAAGAAAAGAAAGAGACTGAATCGTAAGTCACTTTTAAAGGTTTAACAAAGAACGAGCCCCACTGTCGGACTCGTTTTTTATTTTTAGGCTATGGCGACCACGGCAAATCGCAATCCCATCTTGCGCCTCTTTCAGGACGACCGCAAACGATCGATCTTCATCTTTGGTTTGGCTCTGTCTTCGGTCTTTTGGCTGTTGAGCAAGCTCTCGCGTACCTATATCGCCACGGTAGAGCTCCCCGTTCGTTATGAGAATTTAGCCGAGGACCGAATATGGACCTTAGGCGATGCTCCGCGGATCATCCTCGAAGTGGAAGGCTATGGCTTCGATCTCATCGGCTACCGCTACCGCAACCGCGATAACCTGGTGCTCGATTTCGACCGCATTGACCTCCGCCAACGCCACAATGATAGCCAACGCGCCTTCGTTCAGCTTTCCGAACTCCGCAAAACCATCTCCGACCGGCTTTCGGGGTCGGTGAACGTACTTTCGGTGTATCCCGACACTTTGTTTTTTCCTTTTGCCCTACGGGCCGATAAACCCCTTCCCGTTTCGATCCAACATTCCATCGGGTTTAAAACGGGTTTCGGTGCGACCGGGGATATCGTCGTTGATCCGCCCTTAGTAAAGGTATCGGGCCGTCAAGCCCTTATGGACACTTTGAGGTTCGCATCAACAGAGCTTTGGAAAGTCGATAACGTTTCGGATACGCTCCGAGCAACGCTTTCCTTGGATCGGCTCGATTGCACCCTGAGGTTCGCCCCTTCACAGGTAGAGGTGATGTTGCCCGTTGAAGAATTTACCGAAGTGGAGTACAGCATACCGATTTCGGTGATCGGGCTGCCCGATTCACTTGGACTCCGCCTGTTTCCCTCTACAGTAAAAGCCATTTGCCGTGTTCCACTTTCCCGTTTCGAAGAGCTTTCATCCGACGATTTTACAGCAATCGTAGAATTTGAGCAGGTCAAAAGCACTACCGGTGATCGTGTGCGCCCCAACTGGACCCTGGTGCCCGATGCCGCGCAACTCGTGCGGACCGACCCCGAGCGCGTCGAATTTTTAATTCTAAAGCAATGATCAAGGTTGGGCTTACGGGCGGTATCGGATCGGGGAAGACCATGGTCGCCGGAGTATTCGAGCATCTCGGTATTCCGATCTACCATGCCGATGATCGGGCGAAGAGGCTGTACGTGACCGATGAGAAGCTCAAAAGTGAGGTGATCGATCTTTTGGGCCCGAAGGCGTATGTCGATGGACGGCTCAACCGACCGTGGATCGCAGAAAGGGTGTTCAACGACCAGGAATTACTGGAGCGATTGAACCAACTTGTTCATCCGGCCGTAGGCCGAGATTTTTATGCTTGGATAGAAGAGCAAAACGCTCCGTACATCGTAAAGGAAGTCGCCATCATGTTCGAATCGGGAGCGCATTTGGCCCTCGACGAAGTGGTGTTGGTTAGCGCGCCGGAGGAGGTGCGGATCGAGCGGGTGATGAAGCGCGACGGCCTTTCGCCTGCAGAAATTCGCCAGCGTATGGCCCGGCAATGGACTGAGGAACAACGACGCCGAAATAGTCAGCACGAGATCATAAACGACGGCCACCATTTGGTACTGCCGCAAATTTTGAAACTCCATGAAGATCTTATCCGTAGAGCAAGTTCGTGAGGCTGATCGGCTCACCATAGAGCGAGAGCCCATTGCGTCCATTGACCTGATGGAACGGGCAGCATCTCGAGTCGCCGATCGATTGACGGAGGTCTTTGATCCGGACATGCCCTTTTCGGTTTACTGCGGAATGGGAAATAATGGGGGAGACGGGCTCGTTATCGCACGTTTACTGAGGGCGGCCGGATACGAGGTGCGTGTGGTCGTTGTGCGGCATTTGAAAAAGGGCAGTGATGGTTTTGAGACGAACCTGAAACAGGTCGACGGTTTTGAGGAGTGGTCGCCCAGAAAGGCACCAATGCCCGATGAACTCGAGGTGGTTCGCATAGACGCCTTGCTGGGCTCCGGCCTAACGCGGCCGCTCGAAGGGTTTTTGGCCGAGGTGGTCGCAGCGCTTAATAACGACCCCAGATTCACCGTGGCCGTGGACTTGCCCACCGGTATATTTGCCGACAATAACCGCCATAATGATCTAACTATGGCCCTGCGGGCCGATGTGACCTTCACGTTCCAATGGCCCAAGCGGGCGATGGTGATGCCGGATAGCGGTCCCATGTGCGGGGCTTTCGAGGTGATCGATATCGGACTCGATAAAGAATACTCCTATTCGGTAGAGACTCCGTGGCACTTCGTAGATCAGAATTGGGTAAGTAAGCGCTATCGCGATCGACCCATCTTTACGCATAAGAACAGATTCGGACATGCGCTCATATCGGCCGGTGCCAAAGGTACTATGGGGGCAGCGATCATGTGTGCACGCGCCTGTTTGCGTAGTGGTGTTGGACTCCTTACCGGGCATGTTCCCGGTTCGGCAGAAACCATTTGGCCAGTGGCCGTGCCCGAAGCGATGGCTCGGTTCGATGCGTTTCCGGAACACCTCACCGATCATCCGAAGCTCGATCGGTACGATGCCATTGGGCTTGGGCCGGGTATCGGTACCGAAGAGGATACCGCTCACATGGTCAAGAACCTCATTCGCCACGCACAATCGCCCTTGGTCATTGATGCCGATGCCTTGAATATCGTAGCCGAGAACAAAACGTGGTTGACGTTTTGCCAGCATGTACCGATACTCACTCCACATCTTGGGGAATTCGAACGTCTTTCGGGCGTTGCACCGGGTCCTGATCAGTACGACGCAGCGATCGACTTCGCCCAAAAATATCAGTGTGTCGTGGTGTTGAAGGGAACTTATACGGCAACGGTATTGCCGAACGGCGAAACGTATTTCAATAGTACGGGGCACTCCGGTCTATCGACCGGCGGTAGTGGAGATGTGTTAACCGGCCTGATCACCGGTCTACGAGCCCAAGGTTATGGCGTTGCGGAAACAGCGATCTTGGGGTCGTATATTCATGGCCGAGCCGCTGAGTTGGCCCTTCGCGATCAAAGCGAAGAGAGTATGTTGGCCACCGATCTGCCGGATTACTTTGGGGAGGTCTTTACGGAGTTTTTAACGTAGTTCTTAGGTCTTAGTGTTGAGGTCTTAGTTGGCTCGGATTCTTAAGCTTTAGGCCTTAGGCCATAGGCTTTACCTGAACCATTGAAGGACTGTAATATCTGAAGCCACTCAATCACTCTAACCCCGCGTTTTAACCCGGGGCTGTGTTGCATCCATCCTCCGTATTTGATTCTGTTATGGAATTCTCTGGATGAGGCACGGGGCTTAGGGTCTTGTTTCCATTAGGAGCCTGTCCTCAAAATTTCAACGCTTTGATCCCCGGGCTGTAGACCGGGGCTGTGTTGCATTCGTGTGTTATTTCTTATAAATCGTTAATGATTCAATTACATAATCCCCGGGTTTTAACCCGGGGCCGAGGGTTTTATTTTCATTAGGGGTTGCGGTTCGGGATTGATCTTTTGATCCCCGGGCTTCAGCCCGGGGCTGTGTTGCACCAATCCTTACTACTAATTCGATCAGGAGATTCGCCGGGTTAAAACCCCGTTACCACGGATATTACATTCATTATAAAATCCCATTAACCAATAACCATTATCTAGTTCTTAGGTCTTAGTGAGGAAGAAACCATTGCCATTAGCCAATAACCATTAACTTCCTTAGTAAACCAATCAACCAATCAACCATCCCTCCGAACGAAAAAGTTTGAAATAAAGAACGCACTCATGCAACGTTTCGAGATACCGCTCGTCTTTTACTTATGAGAACTGAATCGAAAACCCCTCACTTGGATCCGAAGGACTATTTGATCGAGCAATGTCGCAATGGTGATCAACGTGCGATGATGGAGTTGTACGACCGCTATGCCAGGGCGATGTACAACACGTGTCTACGGCTCTTGAACGACGATGCCGATGCTGAAGATGCCATGCAAGAGTCCTTCATGAAGGCCTTTGAGCGGCTCGAGCAGTTTAACGGGCAAGTGGCCTTTGGAGCCTGGCTGAAGAAAATAGTAGTGCATCACTGTTTGGATCGGATAAAGAAGATGGAGATTGAGTGGATCAGTACAGAGGATACTCTGTTACAACCGGTGGCTGAAGAAGAGGGAGATCGAGGTGAGTTCAATATAGACCATGTCTACAAGGCCATGGAAAAGCTTCCGGGCGGATATAAAACGATTTTGAGTTTGTATTTGCTCGAAGGTTACGATCACGAAGAAATAGCTCAAATACTGAATATCGATGCCGGCACTAGCCGATCGCAGTATGCAAGAGCCAAGAATAAATTGAAAAGCATTTTAAATCAAAGAAGTTATGTCGGATAAGTTGGAAGATTTCTTTCGGGAGAACGGAAGTTCTTTCGATCGGGAGAGACCTCCGGTCGGACACCGCAAGCGATTCGAAGAACGTTTGGCCGGGCAGCGAACCGGAGATTCCTCCGAGGATGCAGGTCGCGCGTCGGGCCGCGAGGCCCTAAAGAGATTTGCCTACATGGCGGCAGCGGCCGTGCTCATTTTCGGAGCCGTCTTCGTGTATCAGAACTACAATTTGGCACCCGTCGAAGAAAAGATCGTGGGTAATCAGACCATGTATCTCGAGGAGGTTTCAAGCGAAATGGCACAGGTGGAAGATTATTACCGCCGAACCATTTTGGCCAAGAAAGAAGAGGTGCAGCAGATGCCGGGTGCGGAAGACTATATACTCAATAGTTATTTCGACGAACTGGACGAGTTGGAGGACGACTATGAAGAGCTTTCAAAGGCGCTGGCCAGGAATTACAGCGATGAGCGCGTGGTGAATGCCATGATCGAGAATTATCGCGACCGCATCGAAGTGCTGGAGGCACTGACATTACAACTACAAACCTTGAACGAACAGAAAAACTACCAAAATGAAAACGCTTAAACTTAAATCCATTCTGATGCTGTTGGCCTTTGTTCCACTTACTTTGTGGGCGCAGGAGGTCGAAAAAGAGATCAACAAGGTCTTTAATGTTTCTGCCGAATCCGAATTGCGTATCGATAACAGCTTTGGCGATATCGAGCTGCAAGATTGGGATCGCCAGGAGATCAAGATCGATGTTAAGATCACGATCGAGGGAAAGAACGAAGAATATGCGCGCAAAGCACTAGAGAAGATCGATGTGAAGTTTGCCCAGAACGGCAACATGGTCATGGCCGAAACGGAGAATGACTGCAACTGCGGGAACAAGATCCAGAAGTTCAGTATTGATTACGTAGTGCGCGTACCGCGCGACTCAAGGGTTCAACTGCGCAACTCTTTTGGAGACGTAGCTGTGCAAGACCGAAATGGCCCTACCAAGATCGATGTACAACACGGTGACTTCCGACTCGAGAGGTTGAGTCATGCCGATAACATCGTCGAACTCCAATTTGGCGATGGCGACGTGGAAGGAGTCAACGGGCTTAGTGCCAAGATCCAGCACAGTGATTTTGATGGCGAAGACATCCGCTTGCTCAAGCTCAATGTAAAGTTCAGCGATGTGGAACTGCGCGAGGTTACTCAATTATCGGGCGGTCTCGAGGTACAGCACAGTGATGTCAACATTGAAGTTATCGGCAAAAAATGGGACGAAATGAATATGAACGTCGACTTTTCCGATGTGGATATCGAATTGAGGAAGGACGCCGAAGTTCGATTCGAAATACAGACGAGCTTCTCCGATGTCGACGTCGATTCGGGCATGAAGGCCGTGGAGAAGGAACGAGGAATGAACTCTTCGGACTATCGAGTGGTCGTGAATAACGATTCTGCGCCGATCATCTACGGTAAACTGAGCCACAGCGATCTGAATCTGTCGTGGAAATAACGGATGTAGTTCTTATTGTTGAGGTCTTAGTTCGTAGTTGAGAAAGAACTATGAGCCATGAACCATGGACCTTGAACGAAATCAGTCCATAAGCCATAAGCTGTAGGCCATAGGCTTCCTAAGTTCGACTTTTCTAAATTTCATTATTTAATTAACAGGACTGAACAGAGGAATAAGGCCGATATAGGTTTTG
>JAGWBA010000021.1 GCA_021296215.1 Flavobacteriales bacterium | reverse complement strand
TCTTGTAAGCCGGCTTTCGATATTTCTTGCTTTTTCATATCACTAAGTTAAGTGACACACTTTTCTGAACAGACTCTTATTGGCCAAGAACCATTAGCCTTTAACCAATAACTTTCTTTCTCAACCATCCAACTATACAACAATACAACCATCCAACTACTGAATCAACCAACACCTGCGCCACCCATTCAGTTCAAAGGTCGGCGAGACAAATGCATCGCGCCGTAGGCGCAGAAACTTCAGGCGTTGGGAAAAAAATCTATATTTGTTTGTACAGAAAACACGAAACACATGAAATCGAATCTACTCCTCGCTGCACTTTGTGTGGCATTCGATTTCGGTTTGCAAGCGCAGACTGAACCCGAAACAAAGCTTTGGTCGCTGCAAGAATGCGTTGAATACGCTGTTGAGAACAACCTCACGGTACGTTCACAGACCATTCAGACCGCGATCGATCAAGAGAATTATTTGCAGGCGAAACAGGCTTGGTATCCGACCTTGAATGCTCAAGTGAGCTACAATGGTGGTTGGGGTTTGAACACGAACCCGGTCACCAACATCAACACGACTGAGTTTACCGGACAGAATAGTTATTGGATCGGAACCAACGTACCTATTTCTAGAGGTGGTCAGATTCACAATCAGACCCTTCAGAGCGAGGTCAACTACAATGCTTCACAGCTCGACCTAGAGAAGGCCAAGAACGATTTGGCTTTGACCGTTGCTCTCGATTACGTCAATATCCTTTTGGGGAAAGAGCAGCTTCGCGTGGCTCTTGAACAGCGCGATATTACGCAGCAACAAGTCGATCGTACTTCGAAGTTGGTCGACGCGGGCTCTAGTCCGCAGGGCGAGCTTTACGAGATCGAAGCTCAGTTGGCTCAGGAGAATCAGAACGTGATCGTAGCGCGGAACAACGTCAACCTTTCATTGCTCCAGTTGGCGCAACGTCTGCAGCTCGACGACTACACGGGATTTGACGTCGAAACTCCGGAAATTGAAATGCCGGATCCGACCCTTTTGAACTACACGGCGTACGAGATATATCAGACCGCGTTGAACACGCAGCCCGATCTGCCTGCGGCCGAGGCTCGTGTTCAGAGTGCACAGCTCGATGAAAAAATATCATCGGCCGGATACATTCCGAGCATATCGTTATCGAGTAACTTCTCGAGTTTTTGGACCAACCGGCTCAAAACGGATCCGTTTACCGGAGAAGCGAATACCTATGGCGATCAACTAAGTGAGAACTGGAATACGGGAGTGGGGGTGAATATGAGTATTCCGATCCTGAATCGCCGTCAGAACAAGAGTAATGTCAACCGCTCTCATTTGAATTACTTGCGCGCGGTAAACAACCGCGAAAACGTGAAGAACCAGCTCTTGCAGCGCATTCAGCAGGCGCATGCCGATGCCGTTGCGGCCCTCAAGGCATATGATGCAGCTCAGGTGGCCGTGAAGAGCAACCGCGAAGCATTTAAGTACACGGAAGAAAGATACAATGTAGGTGTAGTCAATGTGGTCGATTACAACGTGGCGAAGAACAACCTGACCCGGGCTGAGTCTTCCTTACTTCGGGCCAAGTACGACTACATCTTCAAGTATCGAGTACTCGATTTCTATTACGGTAACATGCAACTCCGATAGGTCATGAGCAAAACGATTCGCTACATCATTATTGCCGTGGTCATTTTAATGATCGTAGGCGTCATCGGCAAAAAACAAGGTTGGTTCGGAGAATCCAGTTCTATTGAAGTGGAAATCGATTACGCTGCTCGACGCACCATCATTGAGACGGTGAGTGCCAGCGGTAAGATCCAACCCGAGAAAGAGGTCAAACTCGCACCTGAGGTCTCAGGAGAGATCGTGGATTTACCAGTAGTTGAAGGACAGCGCGTGAGCAATGGTGAGCTTCTGGTGCGCATCAACCCCGATTTGATCGAAGCTGCGGTAGACAGGGCCGAGGCTTCGCTGAATCAGTCGCGTGCCAATTTGAGTTCGTCCCGCGCTCAATTGGTCGAGGCGGAGAACAACTACGATCGCAACGAACCACTTCACAAAAAAGGGGTGATCTCTACCGCACAGTGGGATCAGATCGTTCGTGCATACGAAGTGGCCAAGCTCGGCGTAGAATCGGCTGAGGCCATGGTGAAGAACGGAGAGGCGAGCTTGAAAGAAGCCCGTGATAACCTCGCTAGAACGACTATTTACGCACCCGATTCCGGAACCATTTCCGCGCTGCACGTTGAGCTTGGAGAACGGGTAGTGGGGACCAATCAAATGCAGGGAACCGAGCTTATGCGCATTGCGAATCTCAATAATATGGAGGTCGTGGTGAACGTAAACGAAACGGATATCGTTCGAGTTGAAGTGGGCGATTCAGTGGATATCGAGGTCGATGCTTATCTCGATCACGAATTCAAAGGAATAGTCACGGAGATCGCCAGTTCGGCGGACCTTGTGAACGTGAGCGCCGACCAGGTGACGAACTTCGAAGTGAAGATCCGCATCCTGCGCGACAGCTACACCGAATTGGGAAAAAATGGAAAAAGCCCGTTTAGACCCGGGATGACCGCTACCGTGGATATCATTACCGAGGTGGCGAAGGACATCCTTACGGTTCCTATTCAGTCTGTGACCACTCGGAACGACACATCGAGTTCGGCCACCCGATTGGGTAACCGATTCGGAGAAAGCGATGAGCGTTTCGAGGTCATTTTTCTTTACGAAGAAGGAAAGGCCGTGCTCAAGGCGGTTGAAACCGGTGTACAAGACGATACCTTTATCGAGATCACTTCAGGCGTTTCGGACAGTACGGAAATCATTACCGGACCGTATAGAACGGTGGCTCAGGATCTCCTCAACAACGATATCGTAGAGAAGAAGTAATGGCGTTGCTGCTCCATTTGGAGACCGCCACCCGCAATTGTTCCGTGGCTCTAGGGCGCGATGGATCACTCATCGATCTCGAAGAACAGGCTAACGAAGGGTATTCGCATGGCGAGAATCTTCATCTGTTCATCGACCGCGTTTTAAAGCGAAACGACCTGCAGCCCCGCGACCTCCAAGGTGTTTGTGTGAGTAAGGGCCCGGGCAGCTATACGGGCTTGCGCATCGGCGTTTCCGCTGCCAAAGGGCTCTGTTTTGCGCTTGACATCCCCTTGATCTCGATGACCACAAACGCCGTCCTAGCCCATCATCCGGCCGTTGAGGCCGCTCCCGATAAAAAGATCGTTACGGTAATCGATGCTCGGCGGATGGAGGTATATGGCCAGACTTTCGACAGCGACCGGCACCCGCTGTCCGAGATTGAGGCGCTGGTCGTGGACGAGAGCACTTTTATGGGCTTGGAGCCTTTCATGCTGGTGGGTGATGGAGCCGATAAATTGAGGGAGGTGACTCTGGGCCTACGGCCCGACGTGCATCAGCAGTTTCCAAGTGCGCGCGACATGGTGGCGTTGGGCGAAGCGGCCTTTAGGGCCAAGCGCTTCGAGGATGTGGCGTATTTTGAGCCGTTCTACCTTAAGGATTTTATTGCGGGGATCCCGAAGAAGCTGATTTGACCTCGACCTTGTTCATGGCCTTCACGAAGCGTGGGGTAACGGCCACTAGGTCCTTCATTTCCTGAACCAAGAGGATGTAGAGTTCGTGATTTCGCTGACTCACGGCACCCGTAGATGCGCGCTCGAATTGTTCGGCCAGGTATTCATCGACCTTCGCCATCAAAGTTTTCTTTTTAATGCGCAGCTCCTCCTGAACCAGCTCGTCCGATCCAGGCAAATTCGCATTGACCTTCTCGACCATGATCTTCCGGCCGTGCCACAAGTTCATGAGGTGAGCCACCTGTCCTTCGCGGAATGGGGCGTGGCTGTTGGCCAAATGTGCGTCGATACTCTGAAGCATGAATTTCACACTTCGCACCACATCCTGATAGTGATCGAGAACTTTGAGCAAGCCTTGTTGAAGTTCGCGGTCCGATTCCTTCTCCTTTCGCAAAAAGCGATAGAAATCGGTATTCATTCGACTGCTTTCGTCGTTGTATTTATCGACCCGTTTCATCGCCGAATTGACCGAATCGCGACCTTCCTTGAACACGGCATCGAAGGTGCTTTCCGTTGCTTCGAGACTCAGGTTCAGCATTTGCGTCACATTTTGCGCGATCATCTGGCGGACTTCAAACTCCGGTTTATCGGCCAAGGCCACGAGTGAGCCCTTTGCTTTTTTCCTGCTTGAAGACTTTCGGTGGTAGGCGTAACTTCGGAAGAGGATGAACCCCACGACCAGAATTAATCCAAAGAGACCGGTCATATGGGCTTTGTGTATGATGTACGCGAACAAAGCAGCCACGGCAAACGCAACTCCGACCGTTATGAACCATCCGGCCACGACGTTCACCACCCCGCTTACGCGGTAAACGGCACTTTCGCAATCCCGGGCTCTATGGGCCAGCGAAGCACCCATGGCCACCATAAAACTCACGTATGTGGTCGAAAGGGGGAGCTTTAAATTGGTCGCAAAGGAGATGAGCATGGCGGCAACGGTCAAATTTACCGATGCGCGAACCAGATCAAAAGCCACTTCGGGATCCTCCGGTACCCCAACGGGTCTATAGCTCACGTTGATCTTCCGACGTGTCGTTCGCGGAAGCAGACTCTACAAGGATGACCCTATCACGCGCCCACTCCGGACCAATGCACGAGCTAAAGCGGTTGGTTCAAAGCGCTCGTCTCCGGCCGCTTGTCGACCCAAATCGACTTGTGTTTCAACCACGGTACGGGCCTTTTTTGAAGACCATAACGTAACCACCATGATGAATCCGGCCGCAAGCAACCACCAAGTATTTGTGCGCACCGGTTCTGAAAGTACGTTCATCATAAATTCATTGGCCGGCACACCGGAGTCTTTCCGGATAAGGTAGCTCTCGAGTCCGGCAATGGGTACTCCAATGAAGTTCACTAGGTCGTTTCCGGAGAAGGCCATGGCGAACGAAAAGGTGCCGAACATCACGATCCATTTGAGGATGTTAATTCCAAAGGCGATCAACAATTGAAAGATTCCGGCCCAAAAAACCAGAGAAGCACCAATGAGTATCAGAGCGTTGTCTCCTATCCAATGGATGCTATCTCCGCTGACGAAGCCGGCCCCTTTGATCCCTTTGATCAATTGTCGAGGTCGGTAATCCGAAGGTGCTAAAGAAATCGAGCAGGAGGATATCCGTGATCATCACTGCGGCGAAAAGGATCATGATCTCCGCAAAACTGAAATACTGAGGGTTGAAGATCCCTTTCCGAGCGATCTCCATCATGCCGCTGCTGAAGGTAGCCCCGATAAAGATACCCGCACCGGCTACGATCATAATGATTTTGTACGTGGCTACTTTGGAGCCAATAGCGGAATCTAGGAAGTTCACGGCATCGTTGCTGACTCCAACGACTAAATCCGTAGCCGCAAGTCCAACGAGCACCACAACGATCAAAAGATAGAAGGTCTCCATAGGTTGACCGCAAATGCGGATAATTGCTGCAACTCTAAGATTTTTGGAGTGTTAAGGCAGTGTTATGGAGTTCTTAGTGTTGAGTTCTTAGTTGCTTTGGATTCAGCTTCAGGTTCTTCGGGTCAGAAAACAAGGTCCGAAATTCCGTTTTACAATTGAGCTTTTAAACCCCCTGGTTAAAACCCGGTGCCAAAGGATCGTGCGTTGGGTAATCGTGTACAAGGTTTCACCTCATGGACCCCCGGGGTTAAACCCGGGGCTGCAGTGCTGCGTTTTTCCATGAACTATTCAACCAATCAACCAAGTTGATTCGTACCTTGAAGAATGTGAACTTTACCCGCTTCATCAGGCTATTCCTTTACACCGGCTTTCTAATAATCTGCTCTTGTATGTCCGAGAAAAATGACCACGCACACACCAATGCCCTCATAAACGAGACATCGCCCTATCTCCTGCAACATGCTCATAATCCGGTCGACTGGCACCCTTGGACCCCTGAGACTCTTGAAAAGGCAAAGAAGGAAAACAAACTGTTGCTGATCTCTGTCGGGTACAGCAGCTGTCACTGGTGCCACGTCATGGAACGCGAAAGCTTTGAAGATGAAGATGTGGCCGAGGTGATGAACGAGCACTATATCTGCATCAAGGTCGATCGCGAGGAGCGTCCGGATGTGGATCAGATCTACATGAATGCCGTACAGCTGATGACCCGGCGCGGAGGATGGCCGTTGAATTGTGTGACCCTGCCGGACGGGCGGCCCATTTGGGGCGGGACTTACTTCCCCAAACACCAGTGGGTGCATTCGCTGGAGCAGGTAGCTGCGCTCTGGGCCAACGAACCCGAAAAGGCCGAGGAGTATGCCGTTCGTCTCACAGAAGGTGTCCAGATGATGGAACTCATTGAGCGCCCCAAAGACCCACTTAAGCCCAAAGCGGAATTCGTGGATTCGATCGTAGAGAATTGGAAAAAAGGATTCGATCTGCAGCGGGGTGGACCCGATAGAGCGCCGAAGTTTCCAATGCCGACCAACTATGAATTTCTATTGCGCTACGGTGTGCGGCAGAACGATTCGGCTGTGGTGAAACACGTTCACCACACCTTGCGAAAAATGGTGTTGAGCGGCATCTACGACCAGGTCGGAGGTGGATGGGCCCGCTATGCCACTGATCCCGAATGGAAGATCCCGCACTTCGAGAAGATGCTTTACGACAACGGTCAGCTGATCGAACTATACAGCATAGCTTTCCGGCAGCAGGCCGATCCTCTGTATGCCGAGGCGGTTCATCAGAGTATCGAGTTTGCGATGCGCGAAATGTACGATGAGTCCAGTGGGAGTTTTTACAGTGCCCTCGATGCCGACAGTGAAGGGGAAGAGGGTGCATTTTACACGTGGACCGAAGAGGAGCTCCGCCATGTGGTTCGGCCCGAACGGTGGGCTGAATTTACCGACTATTATAACATCGCGCCGCAGGCGCAGTGGGAAGGAAAATACATTCTGCACCGGACCAACGATTCGCCGGAGCACAAGCAACTTCGCGAGGAGGTGCTCCCGAAACTATTGAAGGCGCGCTCAAAACGCGAGCGGCCGGGGCTCGACGATAAATCCCTGACCTCTTGGAATGCGCTTATGGTGAGTGGTTTGGCGGCGGCTTACCGCACATTCGACAAGTCGGAATATTTGGAGCAGGCGCGGCGAACGGCCAGATGGATGCTGGAGCAGCAGGGAACCGATGCGGGCGGACTCATGCGGTCGTACAAGCAGGGCAAAAGCAGCATCGATGGTTTTCTGGACGACTACGCCCTCTCGATCAAGGCTTACCTCGATCTGTATGAATGCACCTTTGACGAGCGGTATCTGCAGCAGGCGCATCAATGGGCCTTGTACTGTTTCGATCACTTTTTCTCCGATGAGCGGGGGATGTTCTACTACACATCGAACAACGGTGAAGCACTTGTGGTGCGGAGTATGGAAACTTCGGACAACGTGATCCCCGCGTCGAATTCCGTCATGGCGCATCAGTTGTACCGACTCGGATTCCACTACGATCGCCGTAGCTATCGCGACACCGCCCGCCAAATGCTTAATGCCGTGGAGCCCCAAATGGAACACTACGGCGAAGGCTACTCCAATTGGCTGTCGCTCTACCTCAACGAGCTAGGGCCATTTTACGAGGTGGTGGTCATCGGGCCGCAGGCCCTGAATATGCGAAAGCAGATCGATGCTCATTATTTTCCTTTCGGCCTCTCGGCCGGAAGCGTATCGCCCTCCAAATTACCACTCCTTACGGGGCGTTTCGTCGACGGCAAAACGCTGTTCTACCTCTGCGAAGAAGGGGCGTGCCAGCTTCCTACCGAGGAGTTCGAGGTTCCACAGGCTATAGGCCATAAGCTATAGGCCATAAGCAACATGAGCTTAACCAAACAACTCCTAGCCGTCGGTTACTTCCATTAGCCATTAACTTTCTTATCCAACCAACCAACCAACCACCTCAGAACATTCGTCATTGCGTAGTTTCATACAAAACCCCATCTTTCGGTCGTTCAATGAATATCGATCATTGGGATTTTGAAAAGAGCACAGCACACTTTTTACATATTGATCATGTCGGCCATTACAGTGGCCGCAACGGCTTATTTATTCTGGGTTGGATGGGACTTCTATTCGCTGCCTCTTGAAGAGCGGTTTTACCATCCGCGGTACGATTGGTAAAAAGCTTCCGGTATACTTGGGCACGGCCTTGGTATCATAGGCACATCGATGATCTTATTTGGAGTGGTCATGTACATCACGGCAAAAATGTATGGCTATCTGGACCGATACATCCGTCTGAAATACCTGCTCGAGTTCCATATATTTTTGTGCACTCTTGGGCCCATACTCGTGCTTTTTCACACTACCTTCAAGTTTGGCGGAATCGTTTCCGTTGCCTTTTGGAGCATGACGGCGATAGTGCTCAGCGGGGTAGTGGGCCGCTACTTATACTTGCAAATTCCCAAGTCGGTTTCGAGTCGAACCAAATCACTTCAAGAAATTGAAACCGACGTCGACGCATCAGAGGCCGGCATGCGCCGAATCAAGACCATGTACAAATGGTTTGGCTATTGGCATATCGTACACCGGCCCTTTGTGTTGATCATGTTGGTGATCGTCGTCATCCACATTGGGGTAACTCTGGCCTTGGGTTATAAATGGATCTTTTAATGCTCTCGAGGAAGTCATAACATATGGTCTTACTTTCTTATTCGTCATCATAGTAGTTGCGGTCTATGTGCGCAAGGGAAAACGAAAATCGGCCGAAGTTCGCGATAAAATGAACAAAGCGAAGGAATCGGGCCGATTCGAACCCGTGTCCCTTCATCCGTACATCGACCTCAATCGCTGTAGCTGTATTGGAAGTGGTGCTTGCGTACGAGCTTACCCCGAGCAGGATATTCTTTGGCTTATCAACGGAAAGGCAACGGTGATCAACGCCACCGCGTGCATTGGTCACGGAACGTGCTTTCACGCCTGTCCGGTCGAAGCCATTTCAGTGCGAATCGGCACTGAAAAGCGGGGTGTTGACTTGCCCCATGTAAAGCCCGATTATGAGACCAATGTGCCGGGGATCTATATTGCCGGGGAATTGGGTGGAATGGGCCTTATAAAGAACAGCGCGGAACAGGGAATACAGGCCGTTAGAACGGCGCACAATAACAGACCAGAGCAATCCGAAGTCGAAGTTGATCTGGCCATCGTAGGTGCGGGTCCGGCCGGAATCGCCGCCGCGCTCGAGGCCAAATGCCTGGGTATGAAAGCTGTGATCCTCGAACAAGGCTCGCTCGGCGGAACGGTATTTACTTTTCCGCAACAAAAAGTGGTCATGACCCGGCCGATGGACCTTCCACTGTACGGGCCTGTGAAGTTGGTCAATACCGGCAAGCATGAGCTATTGGATATTTGGACCGATGCGATCGAAAAGCACAACATCGAGGTGCGCGAACGGCATAAGGTCGATGCCATTCATCGCGCCGCAGGCGCATATACTTGAGAAATTGCGGAACGAGATCCGGTTTTTGCCGATCAAGTGCTCATAGCCATTGGACGGCGAGGTACCCCGCGTAAATTGGAGGTTCCGGATGAGGTTTCGACCAAGGTCGCGTATCGGTTGCTCGACCCGGAATTGATCGAGGATAATAAAATACTCGTGGTCGGTGGAGGTGATTCTGCCGTGGAGTCGGCCTTGTTGCTCAAGGATCGAAACCATGTCTGTATTTCGTACCGCAAAGATCAATTTGGACGAATAAAGCCCGGAAATCAAGAAAAACTCGAAGCGGCGTTGGAAGCGGAAGAAATTGAGGTGCTTTACTCCTCGAATGTTACGGAGATCAAGCCCGATTCGGTAACCTTGAAAACGGCCGACGGAACGGAGCGATATCTGGAGAACGATTTGGTCTACATCTTCATCGGCGGAGAATTGCCGATCGATTTTTTGAAGAACGCCGGTATCGATGTCGAAAAGAAATTCGGTAAGATCGTTAAGAAGTACCGAAATTAGCGTGATGACCGGGGGGAGAAGAATTATAGTTAATGAGCTACAGCTACATAAAAACAGGATTAGGATACAATCGAATATTCCGCTGCTGTTGCTTCTGTTGTCGCTTTCTTCATTGGCTCAATTCTCGCCGGGTAAGCTTTCAACCGCGCACGCCGACTTGGAAGGGATATCGAATTGCACCAAGTGCCACGATATTGGAAATAAGATCTCCGAGCAAAAATGCCTCGATTGCCACAAGGAAATCCAAACGCTCATTTCGGCGGATCGCGGGTATCACGCCTATTCAGATGTAAAGAAGTAATCGTGCATCGACTGCCACAGCGAACATCACGGTAGAGCCTTCGACGCTACTCGGTTCGATGAAGAGGCGTTTGAACACGACCGGACCGGCTATACGCTCGAGGGAGAGCACGGACGCATCGCGTGTCGCGATTGCCATACCGCCGATAATATCGCGGATAAAGAGATCGCTAAGCGCAGCGAAACGTTCATTGGACTGCAAGAAGCGTGTTTGACCTGCCATGCCGATCAACATTGGGGAACCCTCGCCGAAGATTGTGTTTCGTGCCACAGCTTTGACACTTTCGAAGGGGCTGAGTATTTCGATCACGGACAAACGCCGTTTCAGCTCGAGGGCAAGGCATACCGAGGTAGATTACATTGAATGCCACCGCGAAACCCGGCGCAATGGTCAAGCGTTTCAAGAATTCGCTGGGGTTGCCTTTGCGAATTGCACCGACTGCCACGAAGATGAGCACGATGGGCGCTTCGGAATTGCCTGTACCGATTGCCACTCGGTAAACGGCTGGAGCCAACTGCGGGCCGGAAACAGGTTCGATCACGGCCTCACTCATTTTCCGCTCGAAGGCCAACACCAACAGGTATCGTGCGCCGATAGTCACACATCGGGCGATTATTCTCAGCCAATACCATTCGATAACTGTACCGACTGCCACGAGGACTACCACGAAGGTGATTTTACTTCCATCGAAGGCTTGGTTACCGACTGCGATCAGTGCCACGATCTGCAGCATGAATTTTCGTTCAGCTCTTTCGGCTTATCGGATCACCAAGAATCGGACTACCCCCACGAAGGCGCACACCTCGCCACGCCTTGCTTTGCGTGCCACAAGCCCAGCGAGGAACAGCGGTGGTATTTCACCCTCGAATCGGAGAGCTGCGTCGCTTGCCACGACAATATTCACGAGGGATATATGGATGAGCCTTTCGGCTCGATGAACGGCTGCACCGAATGTCACAACAACGATACTTGGACATCCATCACCTTCGACCACAGCAGAACCGATTGGCCCCTCGAAGGCGTTCACGGTTCGGCCGATTGCCGCGCTTGCCATTTTAGTGAAGATTGGGATACTCAACAATTCAAAGGACGCGATAAAGCCTGCACCGAGTGCCATTCCGACGAATCGCCCACGGAGCTCAATTCGACACCCCCGAAAGTTCGAGTGATTGCGCTCGATGCCATGCTATTGCTACCGACTGGCCCATTGCCAAATTCGATCACGACAGTACGCAGTTCATTCTCGAAGGCCGACACGCACAGATCAAATGCGACGCCTGCCACAAGCCGGAGGAGAATAGCGACATCATAATCTATAAGATAAAACGTTTTGATTGTATCGATTGCCACTCTTGATGGTAGAGGTCATATTTACGACCTTTAGGTCACCTATTTTACCGTTGATGAATTTTTTGAAGGCAATTCTACTCGCTTGCCTGCTGGCTCCTGCTCTAGCCTCCGGACAAAACCCACACGGCGATGAACTCAAGATCGATTGCCGCGACTGCCACCATTCGGGCGGCTGGGACATTCGGCTGGACCAAATGACCTTTGATCACGATAAAGCCACTGGTTTCGAGCTCGAAGGCCAACACAAAAATATTTCATGTACCGATTGCCACGATGATCTGAGCTTCAAAGGGGCCGAAATGGATTGTTTCAGCTGCCATGAGGATGTGCACCAGCAAACCGTCGGGAACGACTGCAACCGATGCCACGACAGTAATAGTTGGCTCGTTTTCGATATTCCGGAACTCCACGAACAAAACGGATTTCCTCTACAGGGAACCCACCGAATTATTTCGTGCAACGACTGCCATACCGGTGGGAACCCGCTCGCTTTCCAACCCATCTGAAACGAATGCGTAGACTGCCATCGCGACGATTATCTGACCACCGGCGTTCCCAACCACACCGAAGTGGGTTTCTCGCTCGATTGCATCGAGTGTCATAATGTCGATGCCGTTGAATGGGGCGTAGGTGAGGATTTTCACTTGGGCTTTCCCTTGACCGGAAACCGCGACATCGGCGATTGTAACTAATGCCATACGAGTCAACCCTATGGTTCGATTTCTTCTGAATGCAGCTCATGCCATACCGATGATTTCATGGCCACCACTGAGCCGGACCACGGTGCTGCAGGTTTTTCAATGGAATGCACCGAGTGTCACGACGTCAATACCATTGGCTGGAGTGTTCTAGGTTTTCACTCTGCTTTCCCGCTTACTGGAAATCACGATGGCTCGGCTTGTGTCGAGTGTCACACCAGCATGCCGTACGACAATATTTCCTCGGAATGCAACTCGTGCCATACGGACGACTTCTTGGCCACTACAGAACCCGACCACAACGCATCGGGCTACTCCATGGCGTGTACCGATTGCCACGATCCCAACACCATCGGCTGGAACATCCCCGGATTTCACTCCATGTTCCACCTGACCGGAGTACACGATGTCGCCGACTGTAACGCGTGTCATACGAGCGCGGACTATACACAGATCAGTAGCGAATGTGCCTCGTGCCATATCGACGATTTCAACAACACCACCGATCCGAATCACGCCGACCAAGGCTTCAGTACCGAGTGTACCTTGTGCCACTCCCTCGACCCCGGCTGGACCCCAGCCGGTTTTACGGATCACGACGGTCAATGCTTCCCGATCTATTCGGGTAACCACCAAGGCGAGTGGAACACGTGTATCGATTGCCATACGACGCCGAACAACTACACCTTATTTAGTTGTATCGACTGCCACGAGCACGATGACCCTAACGATTTAGCCGATGAACACGATGAGGTGAACGGCTATGTTTACCAAAGTACCGCCTGCTACAACTGTCATCCGGACGGTTCCGAATAGTAGCCATGATTAAACGTTTTGTCCTTTTACTTTTTCTAGTGCCTACGGCACGATTTGCTACTGTGGCCCAAAACACGTCCGTGTCGGGAGAGGTGAGCTATGTAGCATCGGAGAACGTGTATGTGCGTTTTTCGAACACCTCGGACCTAACCCAAGGCGATACCCTCTTTTTTGGGGGCGAACCTTGCTTGCGCGTGATGCAGATCTCGTCCGTATCGGCGGTAACGGAGCGTATTGGTGATTGTGATCCCGCCAAAGGCGACGAAGTGATCCTGATTAAAAAGAGACCTCCCGAAGCCGAGCCCGCGGTTGCAGCTCTGGTTGCCACCTCTAGTACCGAGGTCGACACCGCGGCCACGACCGAGGAACCTGAGGTCGAACCCGAAGTAAAAAAAGCCAGACCTGACCATGTTGATGGTCGAATTTCCTTTGCGAGCTACAGCAATTATACCCCGGACGACAACGTGGGAGGGTACACCCGGCTTGTGGGAAGGGCCTATGTAAATGCCGATCGCATAGCTGGTTCTCGCTTTTCGTTCAATACCTATCTCAATTATCAGGAGTATATACGGTCCGATAATAATCCGAGCAGTGGCCCTACGACTTTGGTCAATATCTACAGAGCTGCAATTACCTGCCACGCTCGCGATTCACTCCGCATCACCCCGGGCCGTGCCATTAATCACAAGGCATCGTCACTAGGACCTATAGATGGTTTACAAGCCGAAAAGTATTGGGGTGCATTCTACGCTGGTGCCATAGTGGGTTCGCGACCCGATCTCGATGACTTTGGCTACGACCCATCGCTTTTTGAATACGGAGTATACAGCGGATTCGACAAGCGCAAGGGCGATTGGTGGACCCAAGCTACACTCGGGTTTTTAGAGCAGCGGAATAATAGGAATGTAGATCGACGGCATCTTTATTTGCAACAGTCGACCTCCGTCGGTAAATGGTATGCCTTCGCTTCGGGAGAAGTAGACCTTTACGAGAATTTCGATACGGCCTCAGCGGCAAGCACATTCAAGCTCACGAGTATTTACGCATCGTTGCGCTATCGATTCAATCGTCATTGGACGGCCTTTGCATCGTTCGACTCGAGGGACCGCATTATCTTCTTTGAGCAATTCGACACCGAGATCGAGCGATTGCTGGCCGAACAAAACATACGACAAGGTTACCGAGTTCGCCTGAATTACCGATCGAGTGGAGGTTGGTCGATCGGGGCGGTCTACAATTACCGAAAGGAGCTGAATACCGAGAACTACAGTCAATTCGTACAGATCTACGGAATGTATCGACTACCGTGGATCGGTGGCAATTTATCAGCGCGATATGGCCGAACAACATCGAGGTATTTGTCGACCCGGTTGTGGTCGGCCCGATACAGCCGAAATTTCTTCGATGGAAAAGCGTACTCGGCAATTTATTACCGGGGCTTGTCGTATGAGAATACTTCTGTTGACATTCAAGTTCCCGGCCAACACTACTACGGTGTAGAGGCGAACACCCGACTGGCATCGGCCTGGCGATTGGGCGCACTCGGCGAATATTCTAAGCAGGGGAACAAGCGCGCTTTTCTTCGTCGTAGCTTGCGGACAAAACAAAACTTCACTCGAAGCTAATGACTCCGTAGGTACTGAACAGGAGTCTTATAAAACCGATGTCTTCAACGAGCCGGGTCAGTCTAAAACGGTTTCGGATTACGACGCATCGCACCGCGAGATGCATGTTCCGGAGATGCTCGAAGGAGAGCGATATCAGTACCTGCAAGTTCGTATGTCCGATGGTTCGTAAACGTGGTTGGCTACGCGAAAAGGCCTCTTTGAAGTTGGTGGGCACTACGTTTTTCACCAAGGGTTGTACAAAACGAACTACCACAGTACCGAATTCGATAGAACCTTTGAAGAGATCTACTTGGTGTCGGATCTGAAGTCGGAGGAATCGGAAGGTAGGCGGGCCTGGATGACCAAGGCGCCCGTGCAGGAAATTGAGAAACCCGTGAAAGCCCTCGATCGACCCGTAGGGTCCGTATCCATTAAAGAATTGATAGCGAATTCAGAAGAATACGTCGGCAAACAAGTCAAAGTGACCGGGCGTGTGGTGAAGGTGAATCCGAACATCATGGACCGCAATTGGGTGCATTTGGCGGACGGGACCATGAATTCGTTTGACTTTGTATTGACTACGGCGGAGCAGATTCCGGCCGGACACGAATTGACTTTTGAAGGGACATTTAGAGCGGATCGGGATTTTGGTGCCGGCTATCGGTACGATTTCATTTTGGAGGATGCACGATTGACGCGTTGATATGAAGAAGGTGTTCGAGATGTTGTTGGGTAGGCGAGCTGCATTGTTGTACTTGGCTGTGTTTGCCATTGCCGTGGGTGCGGCCACCTTTGTGGAGAACGATTTTGGCACCGATACCGCCCAGAAGGTGGTTTACAGGGCGACTTGGTTCGAAACACTGCTTTTTTTGTTCGGCGGCAGCTTGGTGTATAACATCATTCAGTTCAAACTCATTCAAAGACGGCGTTGGACGGTTCTGATTTTTCACGGGGCGATGCTCGTGATCCTGTTGGGTTGGCCTTCACTCGATTTTACGGTTTTGAAGGCACCATGCACATCCGTGAAGGGGATTCGTCGAATTACTTTTTAAGTCGCGAATCGTACGTCGGGCTTCAATTCGAAGTTGGGGACCGATCGTACTAGATCGATCGAAAAGTGCTTTTTGGTACGCTCGGCACCAATGCGTTTGACGAGATCTTTGAGCTCGACGGAAAATCGATCCGCGTTCGCCTGTTGGAGTTCTTGCCAAACGCGAGTATCAGCGCACGGTCTTCTGAAAATGGTAAGCCATTGCTCAAGGTGGTTTTTGGAGGGGCCAATGGTCGAAGCGAGTACTACCTCTCGCCAGGTGATCAGCGGCTCATTCAAGGCGTGCCCTTTGATTTTAGTGATGATCCGTCTCCGCGGTCCTTTTCTTTGAGGTGGAGTGGTGATTCTATGGCCCTACGGGCCGATGCGCCCTTGATAGAGCGGGTCATGGCCACGGGAGCAATGGACACCCTGATGCTCGATAAGTGGCATATGCTGCGTTTCCGAAGCCTGTACCAATCGAGTTACGGGGCCTTCGTGTTTGGTGATTTTATGCCGTCCGGTGAACTACAATGGTTGCCGGGCAGCTCCAAGTTGGTTAGCGGATCTACCAATGGACTAAGGTTGGAGGTCACGGCCGATGGGAGAGCTGAAGAGTTGCTGATTACGGGTCAAAAAGGGCTTGAAGGCCGTGTATTGCAGGTCGTCGTTGGCGATGTTGTAGGGGCCGGTTATGGGGCAAAACGAGTGAAGGTGCCTTTTTCGCTCGAATTGCTCGATTTTGAAATGACGCGATACCCGGGCACCAACTCTCCGGAAAGTTTTGCGAGCGAGGTCATCATTCACGATCAGGAACGCGGTGTTGATCGCCCGTTTCGCATATTTATGAACCATATTCTGGACTATCGGGGTTATCGTTTATTTCAATCGAGCTACGATCGCGATGAGCTTGGGATCTACCTCAGTGTGAATCACGATGCTTTAGGAACGTGGACTTCCTATCTGGGCTATGCACTGCTGACCTTGGGTATGTTGTTGACGCTGTTCTCAAAAAACACGCGATTTGCCGAATTGGGACAGCGCGTGACCAAGCTTCGGAACAGGGGAGCAGCGATTGCGATTTTAATAGCGGTCTCTTGGGCCGGTCAGGTTCAAGGTCAAACCGTGCCTCAGATCGACGAAGACCATGCCGAGCGTTTTTCGGAACTGATCGTTCAGGACGTTCGAGGGCGCATGAAGCCCATGCACACACTGAGCCGGGAAATCTTGCGCAAAATCCACGGAAGTGAGTCGTGGTCGGGTCTCAATGCCGACCAAGTGGTATTGAGTACGTGGACAGAGCCTTCGGCTTGGTATGCGGTTGAATTCGTGAAGTTGGGCAAGGCAGAGCGATTAAACCAATTGGTTGGAGTAGAGGGGGATAAAGCGGTTTATCGCGATTTCTTCAACGAAGACGGATCGTACAAATTGGGCGATGAGGTCGCTCGTGCCAATATGATGGACGCTACCGAGAAAGGCGTTTATGAGAAAAACTTGATCAGTGTCGATGAGCGGGTGAACATCATGAACATGGTGTTTTCAGGCATGCTTTTTCGATTGGTGCCCGTGCCGGATGACCCTGCACGGCGGTGGTCTTCAGGCGCACACCATCGCAGTGAGCAACCGACCGAGGTGGCGGCCCGCTTCTTTAACTCGTATCGAAGCGCATTGAGGACATCGGCCCGAGAGGGCCAATACCAACAAGCTAATGACCTAGCGGCCGACCTCGATCGCTATCAGAGGAATCAAGGCACGGATTTGGTTCCGACCGATGCCAAGCGCAGCGCCGAGATTTGGCTTAACGAATGGAAGCCCTTCAATAGGCTAGCCTTGGTATACCTGTTCCTGGGTTTGTTGTTCCTGACCTTGCTGTTTGCCGGTGTGTTCATAGAAAAGCCACTACATAGCCGATGGGCTCGGATTTTGACCGGAGCGCTGATGTTGGCCTTTATTTTTCACACGGTTGGACTCGGCCTGCGGTGGTATGTCAGCGGGCGGGCACCCTGGAGTAATGGCTATGAGAGTATGATCTACATCGCCTGGACTTCTACTTTGGCCGGAACCCTATTCGCGCGACGTTCGGTCGGCGCTTTGGCGGCAACCAATATTCTGGCGTCGGTGGTGCTGCTGATCGCCATGCTCAGCTATTTGAATCCGGAGATCACCCCGCTCCTTCCGGTGCTTAAATCGTACTGGCTCACTATCCACGTGAGTCTGGAGGCCGGTAGCTATGGCTTTTTGATGCTCGGTGCCATCATCGGGCTGATCAATTTGTTGCTGATCGCAACGGCGAGTCGACAACGATGGAAAAAGACGCGGCCGAAAATCGAAGAGTTAAGTGCCATCAGTGAGATAACGCTCACGGCCGGACTCTTCATGCAATCGGTCGGAACCTACCTCGGTGAGGTTTGGGCAAACGAGTCCTGGGGACGCTATTGGGGCTGGGATGCCAAAGAGACTTGGGCGCTCGTTTCGATATTGGTTTATGCCGTGATCTTGCACATGCGTTTTATTCCGGCCTTTAGGAATATGTTCGCATTTAATGTCGGCACCCTCTTCGGACTGGCATCAGTGATCATGACCTATTACGGGGTCAATTACTACCTCAGTGGACTCCACAGCTACGCCGCCGGTGATCCTGTTCCCATTCCACAGTGGGTGTATATAGCCGTGATTTCGTTAGTGCTGTTGAGCTCGGTGGCCTACATGAGGTGGAGAAGGCTTAGGAGTTCTTAGTTCTTAGTTTCATTGCCATAGGCCGTAAGCCAATCAACTAGTTAAGAAATCTCAACCAATCAACCATGAACTGTGGACAATGGACTTGTGGACTATGAGCCAATTAAGAATTCATCGCGAAGTTCTTGTAGAACAATGGAATCGTCTCAATTCCCTTGTAGAAATTGAACAATCCAAAGTGCTCATTGGGTGAGTGGATGGCATCGCTATCCAAACCAAAGCCGAACAGAATACTCTTGCTGTCGAGCTCTTTTTCGAAGAGACTTACGATCGGAATACTTCCACCGCTACGCACCGGTACCGGCGTTTTACCGAAGGTCTCTTCCATGGCCTTACTCGCCGCTAAATACCCTGGGGTGTCGGTCGGAGCCACGTAAGGGTGGCCTCCGTGATGTGGGGTTACATTAACCCGAACGCTGGGGGGCGCAATGCTTTCGAAGTGTTTCGTAAATAACTCGGTGATCTCCTTTGGATCTTGATCCGGTACCAAGCGCATCGATATCTTAGCGTAGGCTTTGCTCGCGATGACGGTCTTGGCGCCTTCGCCTGTGTATCCGCCCCAGATACCATTCACGTCCAGTGTAGGGCGGATCGAATTACGCTCCATGGTAACGTACCCTTTTTCGCCGTGCACATCTGTGAGGTCAAGTGATGCTTTGTAGGCTTCCAGATTGAACGGAGCACGCGCCATATCGGCCCGCTCCTCGTCGCTCAGCTCGATCACCTTGTCGTAGAATCCGGGTATGGTGATGTGGTTGTTTTCGTCTTGCAACGAGGCAATCATTTTCGCCAAAATATTGATGGGGTTGGCTACAGCGCCCCCATAGAGTCCAGAGTGTAGGTCGCGATTAGGACCGGTAACCTGAACTTCCACATAGCTTAATCCGCGAAGACCGGTCGTGATGCTCGGCGTATCGTTACCCAACATTCCCGTATCGGAAATCAGGATGATGTCGTTCTTAAGTTTCTCGCGATTGGCCTTGACGAATCCATCCAAGCTTTCGGACCCGACCTCTTCTTCACCTTCGATCATGAACTTTACATTGCACGGAAGCTCTCCCGTCTTCACCAATGCCTCAAAGGCCTTCACTTGCATGTACATTTGGCCTTTATCGTCGCACGACCCTCGAGCGAATATCGCACCCTGAGGGTGGATGTCGGTCTTTTTGATCACCGGCTCAAAAGCTGGGGAATCCCAAAGATCGTCCGGATCACTTGGCTGCACGTCGTAATGTCCGTAAACGAGCACGGTCGGAAGCCCTTCGCCAACGAATTTTTCACCATAAACGATCGGATACCCCGGAGTTTCACAAATTTCCGCGCTATCCACTCCCGCCTCAACGAGTCTATCTCGCACGGCTTCAGCGCATTTCAGAACGTCGCCTTTATACGCTGGATCCGCACTTATGCCGGGAATTCGGAGTAGGTCGAGCAGCTCGTTCAAGAACCGATCTTTATTTTCTTCGATGTAGCTATTGATCTTCGACATGGTCGTTTTCTTTTCGTTTAAAAGCACCAAGTTAGAGACTACCAGGTTTCTATGCCAATCCACATCTCTATTATTTCGTTACCTTTACATACCCTCGTTGAACGGTTTATGAAAAAAGCTCTACTTCTAGTCGTTACGCTATGTTTTTTGGCGCCTCTCGGCGCGATGGGCCAGTTGGTCGTCAACAATGCGGCTCCGTACAATACGCCTCAATATCTCGTTGAGAATGTATTGGTTGGTGCCGGGGTTCAAACATCGAATTGGACCTACGCGGGTGCACCTGTAGCCATTGGCTTCTTCAATGGCATGAACAGCAACATCGGTATCGACTCTGGAATCGTCATTACCTCCGGAACCATAGCTAATGCCATTGGTCCCAATACAAATGGTGGAACGACCGGTGCAAATGGGCAGCCCGGTGACCCTGACCTTACAGTTTACAGTGGTTTTCCAACCTTCGATGCGGCAATTCTGGAATTTGACTTCGTGCCCCAAAGCGACACCCTCAGATTCAATTACGTCTTCGGTTCCGAAGAATATCCGGAGTATGTGGGCGGCACGGTGAACGATGTGTTCGCTTTCCTTTTGACCGGACCGGATCCTAACGGAGGTACGTACAACAGCGTGAACTTAGCGATTATTGGTGCTACGACCGTTCCTGTATCCATCAACACACTGAACTGCCAAAATTTTTCTGCCCAGTATATCTGTAATGATCCATCGAACACTGCATGTGCGCCGTCGTATAACTGCACCGGTACCGGAAGCGGCGTCACGGTTCAGTACGATGGCTTCACCATTCCGATGCAGGCCGAGGCCTATGTGGTTTGTGGAGCTACATATACCATACGCATGGGGATTGCCGATGGTGGCGATGGAGTTCTCGATTCCGGGGTATTCATCGAGGCCGGCAGTTTTACTTCACCCACGCTCACCATCAACACCATTGCGTCCTTTACTCAAGGACTAACCGATACGGCACTGATCGAAAGTTGTGGGTCGGCTTACATCGAACTCTTGCGTACCGGTGCACTGGACGACTCGCTCATTGTGCCTTTGAATTTCGGGGGAACAGCAACAAACGGAGTCGATTACAACTTACTGCCCGATACCATCATCATATTGCCCGATAGCGCCACATTGCAAATTCCTTTCACGAGCTTCGCCGACGGATTACCAGAGGGATTGGAAACCATCATCGTGTACACCGACAGTATTGTTACCGATTGTACCACATACCTGCCCGATACCATCGTGCTGACCATCATAGACCAACCTCCGCTCGGTATCATAGACCTGCCCGATACCATAGCGTGCGGAGGCGATTCGATCACGGTTCAAGCACAGGGCACGGGCGGTTTCGGATATTTTAGGTATTTGTGGGACGATGGGTCTCAGGACTCCATTAGGACCTTTGCGCCGACTACAACGAATTCCTACATAGTCGAGGTTCGCGATACCTGTGATACCCAATTGGCCGTAGATACCTTCACCATAGAGGTACCCAACTATCCACCCTTGGCGGTGAGCTTGGATAGTGCCTTCATTTGTGAGGGAGACTCGCTGTTCACCGAAGCGAACATCACGGGCGGTATACCCCCATTGACCATTAGTTGGAGCAATGGAGTGGTCGACACTTCGTTTGGTTGGTACCCTACAGCGACGACCACTGTTGGAGTCGATGTTAGTGATGCCTGTGGTAACCAAGTAAGTGCGATCGCACCGGTAGAGGTGGAAATCCCGCCGCAGGCGGATTACATCTTCACACAGCTTACAAACCAATCGATAGCGTTCAATAACCAAACCACAAATGCCACTCAATTCCTTTGGGAATTTGGTGACGGTGCCACTTCGCCTGATGAAAATCCGACCCACGTGTACGATCAGGCCGGATTTTTTGACGTGTGGCTGACCACTTGGAGTCCAAATGGTTGTGTTGATTCTATCTCACAATTAGTGGAAGTTATTTCAGAATTCTATATTTACATTCCCAATGCCTTTACTCCGAATGGCGATGGCAACAATGAGGTGTTTGGAGGAACGGGCAAAGGGTTCAGTAATTACTACATGCAGGTTTGGAACCGATGGGGAGAGCAGATCTACGAGACTACCGATGTTAATCAACCTTGGGATGGTACGCACAACGGTGAGCTCGTGCCGCAAGGAACCTATTTATACCGGATTGAATTGAAACTGCCGTTGACCTCCGAGGTGCCCCAATACTCGGGCTACGTGCAAGTAATTAGATAACTATGAAGAGAACTTTTCTATTCATCGCGGCGCTTTTTGTGTCGGCACTTTCCTTCGGTCAGTTGACGACCATGAATGTGGCGCCGTACAACTCCGTACAGTACTTGGTGGACAGCGTACTGATCGGACAGGGGATTCAGACCTCCAACATCACGTTCTTGGGTGCTCCCCACGCGATCGGTTTTTTTGATGGAACAAACTCCAACATTGGGCTTGATAGTGGTATCGTGATCACAACGGGCGATATTGCCAATGCGGTAGGACCGAACAACATTGGGTCTCAATCGACCAGCAACAACCTGCCGGGAGATGCACAGCTCGATCTGTTGACCACGAATACGACGAATGACGCTTCGGTTCTGGAGTTCGACTTTATTCCCGAAAGCGATACGGCGAGCTTCCGCTTCGTTTTTGGATCGGAAGAGTACCCTGAATTCGTGAACTCATTGTTTAACGATGTTTTTGCCTTTTTCATCTCAGGACCGAACCCGGCCGGGGGTAACTACGTCGATCAGAACATTGCGTTGATTCCAGGTACTACGGTTCCGGTTACGATCGACAACGTGAATATTGGGTCCAACCCCCAGTACTATATCGACAATACAGGTGGAACCTCGGTTCAGTACGATGGCTTTACGACGCCGTTGACCGCACTTGCACCCGTAATTTGTAGCCAGCCCTATCACATCAAGATCGCCATTGCCGATGCAGGTGACTTCTCATACGACTCAGGGGTGTTCATGGAGGCAGCGAGTTTCTCTTCTAATGGCGCAACAGTGACATCCGTTTCGACTTCGTCCTATACCGAAAACGATACCACAATACTCGAAGGTTGTGGAGATGCCTTGGTCACCGTAAAATTGAACCGCGTAACTCCTACTGATTCGATTGCGCCGTACACCCTTACAGGTACGGCAACTCAAGGAGTGGATTACGTGATCACCCCTTCTCAACTATTGATTCCGGCTGGTTCGGATAGCATCCAATTTACTGTGACGGGTCTCTGGGATGGCGTTGATGAACCGAATGAAACCATTTTCATAGAGTTTCCTTTTCAAGACGCCTGTCTGGGCTTCCAGCCTGTGAAGATCGGGCTGTTATTAAGGGATATTGACTCACTCAAATTAGATTACCGAAGTCCCGACACCACGCTATGTGGGCCGGAAGATTTATACCTCTATTTTCAGCCTTCCGGGGGTGTAGCACCGATCAGTTTCGACTGGCAATACAACGGACAAACTAGCGCAGGCTTCGACTTGCAAGATTCCCCGATGACGAGCACTACTTATGTGGTCACCATGACGGATGCGTGTATTGGGTTTACTTTGACCGACTCGATCAATGTCACTTTATTGTCTGATGTCGAGCCGGTCGATGTAGAGGTCGGAGTTACGAACTACGATCTTTGCTTGGGAGATTTACAAGCTCTGAACGCAATTGTCACCGGCGGAGGTGGAGCGGTTACCTTTGGATGGTACGATATCGACGGTACCTTGATCACGGACAGTTCGACCTTTGTTATAGAACCCGAAGAGGGAATGGTGAGTTATACCGCTCTGGCATTCGACGAATGTGGATCTCGCGATTCAGTTGAAGTGACCATCAATACTGAGATTTGTGAGTTCGAAGTGCCCAATGTATTTACTCCCAACGGGGATGGGAATAACGATTACTTCTGGATCGAGAATCTCGATAAGTTCCCGAATACCGAAGTGTATGTTTTCAACCGCTGGGGACAAACGGTCTTTACGAGTACCGATTACGGCGGTGGTTGCGTGAATAATGGCGACTCTGGCTGTTGGAACGGAAAGGTGAACAACACCGGTGCCGATTGCTCTGAAGGAACCTACTACTACGTCATTCGCGCTCCGGGAGAAGAAGAGCGCAAAGGGAGTATAAACCTCTTCCGTGACTAGGGTTGTCAACTGAACAGAATTAAAAAAGCCGCGACTCATTGAGCGCGGCTTTTTTGTGGTACCACCCGGATTCGAACCAGGGACACAAGGATTTTCAGTCCTTTGCTCTACCAACTGAGCTATGGTACCAGTGTAGAGGGGCGCAAATGTAATTCTTTCTTCTCAGAAACTCCAAATCGGACCTCTATAATTTGGCTATCTTCGCGTTCTAATGTCTCGATCTATGAGAACCTTGGTGCTTGACTGGGGAAATACGAGCCTGAAATACGGAGCTTTTGAAGGGGTTCATTTGACTGATAGCGGGCGATTTGCGGACCCGACCCTCGTCGATCTGGAACCATGGATTCGCGGTCAAAAGGTCGAGCATGTGGTAGCCGCATCAACCGGCCAAACGCCCGAACCCTTTCTGCGCAACCTCCAAGGCCGATATACCGTCTTCTTAATAGATGCGCATACACAAGTCCCTTTGAACATGGGGTATTCGACACCGGAAACCCTAGGAGTCGACCGCAAGGCCGTTGCTGTAGCTGCCGCCATGGATTACCCCGAGGAATGGTCGATGGTCATCGACTGCGGTACATGTATTACCTACGACCTCGTTGCCCCAGGTCAACGCTATGTGGGCGGAGCTATAAGTCCGGGGCTCGCTATGCGATTAAAAGCAATGAGCGCCTTCACGGCGCGATTGCCACATGTGGAGCTCCGGTCGGATACCTTTCGCTGGCCTGGGCAAAGCACCAACGATTCGCTCTGGACAGGCGCATTAAAAGGCTGGCAACTAGAAATAAGTGGGTATGTCAACGAAACCAGGCAAGAACACCCCGAACTTAACATTATTTTAACTGGCGGTGATGCGCCTTACTTTGAATCGACTGAAAAATTGGGCATCTTTGCCGACCCGTTTTACGTTCTACGCGGGTTGAACGCGATTTATGGGCACCATGCGCGCACTAAATAAGTTACTTTTTGCACTTGTACTCACGCTTCCTGTCGGAACGGCATGGGCGCAAACCAGTTCCATTAGTCCATACTCTAGATTTGGACCGGGCGAAGTGCAATTCTATGGATTGGGTCAAAATCAACAAATGGGCGGTCTACTCGCTCCTATGATCGACTCACTCCACGTGAATCCGAGCAATCCGGCTAGTTACGCGCATTTAAGGCTTACGGCATTCGAATTTGGCGCCATTCATTCGTTCACGCAATTCGCTACCTCGAACATTACAGAAACGAATAGCTCGACCTACTTGAGCCATATCGCGATTGGACTCCCTCTCGGAGAAAAATTCGGCGCGGGCTTTACCCTTTATCCATACACTACTTTGGGATACAACCTTCGTTCAAAAGAAGAAGTGGACGATATCGGTGGTGTAAACTACTACTATACGGGATCGGGAGGAGTGAATCTCTTTACTTCCGGCGTATCGTACATGCCGATCAAGGGATTGAGCATTGGAGTAAACCTCAATTATGTTTTCGGGCGGCAAGATCGCTCGAGCAGCATCGAGTTCGATTCAACCGGATATTATAACACACGTGAACTGTCAACTTTACGAGTGTCGAACTTTTTCCTCAGTTATGGACTTCAGTATAAGGCCAATCTCGGTAACGAGAAGTATTTGACCATTGGCGCAACGCTCGGTCCTGAGGCCGAACTATCTGTTGAAAGCGACTATTTAAGCTACAGCTATACCGGAACTATTTTGAATAAAATCAGTATAAAAGATACGCTGATCAGCCAGAATGAGGTCTTGGGGAGCATAGCCTATCCGATCGAAGGTAGTGTTGGGGTCGGTTTTGGTAAGAACAACGCGTGGTTCGTGGGAGCGGATTACCAGTTCAAGAATTGGAGCGAATACAACAAGTACGGGATCGGCGATACTTTGAACAATAGTTACCGTTTTGCCGTAGGTGGTTATTGGGTACCCAATTGGAGCTCGGTCGGAAACTACTGGGCGCGAGTGCAGTATAGAGCCGGTTTTTACTACGGGGCAACGAATTTAAAGCTACGCGGTCAGGTCATCAACGATGCCGGCATGACCTTTGGACTAGCTATACCGTTCCTCAATAAGTCCTTGTCAACTTTGAACTTTGGAGTTCAGTTAGGGCAGAAGGGAACATTGGAGAACGACTTGATTCGAGAGCGGTATTCCCGGTTTACGATCGGTCTGTCACTCAACGATAAATGGTTTACAAAGAGAAAAATAGACTAATTAATTTCAATAAAATGAAACAGAAGATCATCCTTGGGATGGCCCTGATTCTCACCTTTTCTTTCGGAAAGGCCCAAGCCCAAAGCTACGGTACCGATAGTTTGACTTGTTCGGAAAAGCTTTCGGTATTTTACGAATTCTACAAGGCAAAGAATTATGCTGATGCATACAAGCCTTGGAAATGGGCGTTCGATAATTGTCCGGCCTCAAGCAAGAATATCTACATTATTGGGCCTCGTTTGCTCCATGCGAAATTGAAAGCTAATGAGGATAATCCGGCCGTAATAGAAGGGTTGGTCGATACCCTGTTGATGGTCTGGGATGCCAGAGACCAGTACTACCCTGGCCAGTTGAGCTATGTTCAAAGCGAAAAAGCGGACATCCTTATGAAGTTTCGTCGTGATTCTTCCTTTGAAGAAGCATATACTTTGTTGAAAGCTAGTATCGAAGCCGAAGAGAGCGAGTCAGGTGCGGCCGATCTATTCAACTACGTGCGTTCAAGCGCTATGATGTACAACGCCGACAAGATCGACAAGCTCGAGCTCATCGATATCTATCAGAATACGATGGGATACATCGATTACAACCTGGAATTTGGTGAAGAGAAGCACATGAAGTACTACGAGCAAGCTCAGAATGGGATCAACGGAATGTTGGGACCGCTTTTCGAATGTGAGGACCTGATCCCACTCTTCGAAGAGAACTATGATAACTTCGCGGCCGACGAGTACCGTCTTACCCGTGTTGCCAATTTGCTCGAGCGTAAAGAATGTACCGATAGCGACTTGTACTATAAAGTTTCTGCTCAGATGTTCGGTTTGAATCCCGGGGTGATCTCCGGTATCGCTATAGGTAACATGAGTATGACCCGTGAAGACTGGGGCAAAGCGGTTGAGTACTACCAGTTGGCCGCATCCCTTGATACAAACGCCAATCGTAGAGCCGAAACGAATTTGAAGATCGCTCAAGCCTACCAAAAACTTGGACAGCGTGCTTCAGCTCGTACATTTGCTTTGAAAGCTGCAAATGATCGCACAGGTTGGGGTGATCCTTTTATCCTCATCGGTGATTTGTATGGGGCAACAAAGGGATGCGGTACCAATGAGCTCGAAGTAAAGTCTGTATACTGGGCTGCCCTGGACAAGTACTATTATGCGAAGAGTATCGATCCATCAGCGGCCGAAAAGGCCAACCAACGTATCAATACTTACACGCAGTATGCACCGGATTACACTACCGCTTTCAACTTTGGAAAGCACGAGGCAAGCACGGTGCAGGTGGGTTGCTGGATCAATGAATCTGCGACCGTGCGTTTCCCTGACCGCGAGTAATTTGAACTGGGTTAATAGATATAATGGGAGCATTGTCGTTTTAGGGGCGGCAATGCTTTTTTCTTGCTCTAAGCCCGACCCAAGAGTTATGGGCCAGGGGGCGCCAAAAGAGGTGCCCGACGAGCTCGCATACGATATAGAGGTGCTGTACAGTGATAGCGGCTCTATACGGTTAAAACTCAATGCTCCTCAGATCGCCAGGTACTCCGATATCGAAAAGCCTTATGTGGAATATCCCGAGGGTCTTGAAGTTGAGTTCTACAACGCTGTAGGTGAAGTCACTACTCGTATGAGTGCAGAATACGCTATACAGTACCAAGACAGAGGAATCACCGATGCACAACGCAATGTCGTTGTCGTGAACGAAGAAGGGGAAATGCTGCAAACCGAGCAATTGACCTGGGATGAGAACAATAAGTTGATTCATACCGAAGAATTCGTTAGAATCACAACAGAAACGGAACAACTGACCGGCTACGGATTAGAGGCAAATCAGACCTTTTCGTGGTACAAGATCAAAAAACCGGCCGGAGTAATAGATATTTCAGAAGATGAAAGCAGCAATTAAGGTCATTGAGATCATGTGGGTCGTTATCGCGGCAGTTTCAGTCGTTGAACTGGTGCGCTTGTGGAATACTCCCGGCAACAAGAAGTGGATTTTCGGAGCCTTTCTCGTTTTCGCTATCTTTATGTATTGGTTCCGTCGTAAACAGCGCATCCGAATGGAGCAGCGTATGAACGATAGGAACGATCAAGACGGCTTATGATTTCAACATTGATCGCCATTGTACTGGCATCTATTCTCTTCTCCGCTTTCTTCTCAGGAATGGAGATCGCCTATATCTCTTCTAATAAGCTTCAGATAGAACTACAAAACAAGCAGGGCGATTTCGCGTCGCGCTTATTGTCGCATCTGATGACTCAACCGAGCAGGTTCATTGCGACCATGTTGGTCGGTAATAATATTGCCTTGGTCGTCTATGGTATTTTCATGGCGCAGTGGATCGAACCCACCTTGTACAGGTTCTTGGCGAATGACGTAGCCGTATTGTTGATTCAAACTCTGTTCAGCACATTGGTGATCCTGATCTTGGCGGAGTATGTTCCCAAGGCGATCTTCGCTTTGTACTCCAACCAACTCTTGCGCATTTTCGCCCTTCCAGTGTTGTTGTTGTACTACGTTCTTTTTCCCGTGGTCGGACTCATTATGGGGATCTCTAGATTCCTGTTGAAGGTCATCTTCAGAGCCGATGCCAATGACGAAAAACCGATGTTCAGTCGAATCGATCTCGATAATTACGTACGTCAGCATACCGAGGATGATAGTCGCGACGATGTGGAGAATGAAGTCCAGATATTCCAAAATGCGCTCGACTTTGGAAAGGTGAAGGCGCGTGAATGCATGGTGCCGCGAACCGAGTTGGTTGCTATGGAAGTTGGAGATAGCATCGAAGAACTTCGAAAACGATTCATCGATACGGGGCTGGGTAAGATATTGATATACAAGGAAAACTTGGATAATATCATTGGATATGTGCATAGCTTCGAACTCTTTAAGAAGCCAAAGCAGATTCGCTCTATTCTTCTCCCTCTTTCAATGGTTCCTGAATCTATGCCTGCAAGCGAAGTGCTGAATTTACTCATCCGGGAACGAAAGAGTTTGGCCATCGTTTTGGATGAATTCGGGGGTACCAGCGGGCTAATCACCATTGAAGACGTAATCGAAGAGATCTTTGGGGAGATCGAAGACGAGCACGATAGTCAAGATCTGATCGAAGAAACTCTTTCTGAGAACAAATACTTGTTCAGCGCCCGACACGAGATAGATTACCTGAATGAAAAGTACAAGTTGGACCTTCCTGAGAGCGAACAGTATGAAACCCTTGGTGGCCTCATTACGCACCACTATGAGAGTATCCCTGAAAAGGATGAGGTCATTGTAATTAACCCATTTATCTTCACTATTAAAAGCTCACACAATACCCGAATTGACGAAGTGATACTCAGGGTAAAAGAGGAAGAATAGGGGTTTTCAAAATTCTCTCAATACTTGTATCTTCGTGGCCTTAATTTAAAACCATAAGAATGGCCACATTACAGAGCATCCGCAAGCGTTCGGGTCTTTTGATCGGAATTGTGGGATTTGCCATGCTTGCCTTTATTCTGACCGACTTCCTCAGCTCAGGGGGTTCCATTCTGCAGCGCGACCGAAATACGATCTTAGAGATCGACGGAGAAAAGATCAGCTCTATCCAATTCAATCGCCGCGTACAGGAGCGTATCGACGACTACATCGCCTCTTCAGGAGATGCAGGTTTAACGAACGCCTCTCGGGATCAATTCCTGGATATCACTTACGATGAGATTCTTCGCGAACACGTTATGGGCGCTCAATATGAAGATTTGGGTATTCAAGTGACCAGTGAAGAGCTTTGGGACGTGATCATTTCGAATCAAAGCATAACAGGTAACCAAGGATTTCAGTCCAACGGTCAATTCGATGAGCAGTTGGTGCGTCAATATATCAGCATGTTGGAAGAACAGCGTGCTAACGATCCTCAAATGCAAGAGGCTTGGGAGCAATGGACATCGTTTGAAGATCAATTGTATACGAACCAGCTTCAGTCCAAGTATACCAATTTGATCGCGGCTGGAATATCAGCTACGAAGATCCAAGCCGAAATGCAATATCGCGAGCGAAACACCACCGCCAACTTGAGCATGGTGTATCGTCCTTTCACGACGATCAGTGACAGCTCTGTCAGTGTTTCAGAGTCTGACCTTAAAGCTTACTACAACCAGCATAAGGAGGAACTTTACAAACAAGAAAACGCTCGTGATATCGAGTATGTCGTTTTTGACATCGTTCCTTCACAGGCCGACATCGATGCTGCGGCAGCTGAGTTCAACGCTCTTATGAACGATGAGATCGTGTACAACAGTGAAACCAAAACGAACGACACACTCCGTGGATTCATCAACACTGAAGACGACTCGGCCTTTATCAATGCAAATAGCGAGCAGAGTCGTTACTTCGGGGAGTGGTTCCGCGAAGGGGTGCTCGATGCGCGGTACGATTCTATCATGTTCGCAAACGAGCCCGGATTTATCTACGGTCCTTTCAAAGACGGAGACTATTTCCGTGCAGTAAAGCTGATCGAGAAAGGAGTTCAACCCGACTCTGTCCGTGCACGTCACATCTTGATCGCTTTTCAGGGGGCGGAGCGCGCCGCGCCTGAAGTTGTTCGTTCACCTCAAATGGCCCAATCTTTGGCCGACAGTCTGTTCAACGTAGTTAAGAACGACCCATCTTTGTTCGCCGGATTAGCTGCACAGTATTCAGATGGCCCAAGCAAAACCAAAGGTGGAGATCTCGACTGGTTCCAACCCGGAATGATGACGACCAACTTTAACAATTACGTGTTTAGTAACAATACAGGAGATATTGGATTGGTCGTTACGGAGTTTGGATTCCACGTAATCGAAATTACCGATCAAGGTGGTGAAGGCCCTGTTGCTAAAGTGGGTATCCTCGATCAGCGTATTCTTCCTTCCAACGAAACGGAAGACAGGTTGTACGCACAAAGTAGTGACCTAGCGGGTTCTGCAGATGATGTAGATGCCTTCCGCGCAAAAGCTCAAGAGCTCGGTAAAGACATTCGCCCGGCAACGAACTTGCGGCCACTCGACAAAGCAGTACCTGGAATTCCGAATAGCCGTGCAATCGTGCGTTGGGCATTCGAGGATGGGATCGAAGAAGGTGCCGTGAATATTTTCGATGTTCAAAACCAAGTGGTCGTTGCTATTCTCACCAATATAAAAGAAGAGGGATATGCATCCATTGAAGATGTTCGCGACCAGGTGGAGACCCGAGTCATCCGTGAAAAGAAAGGCGAAATGCTTAGTAAAGAAATGGAAGGGGCGAGCAATTTGGACGACTTGGCTCAGAGCCTCGGAACTCAAGTTATTTCGGCATCAGGTGTAACGTTTGCCAACAATAGTGTTTCTGGCGTAGGTTCAGAGCCGCTAATCGCTGCAAAGTCAATGACCATGCCGGTGAATACGCTTTCTGCTCCAATCGTCGGCAACTCGGGAGTTTTCGTTATCGAAGTTACGGGTCGTACCGAAGCCGCGCCACAAACCGATTACTCTACACAGATCTCACAAATCGGTAGCCAGTACGGTTCGCGTGTGACTAACCAATTGTTCGAAAGTCTTAAGGCCCAAGCGAACATCGTTGATAATCGCGCTCGTTTCCAGTAAGAGATTTTTCAGTTTTGTGATGACACCCTGCCGGCTTCCGGCGGGGTTTCTTTTTTTGGCTACGAACCGTGAACCATGAACTATGAACCATGAACATTGGGAGTGTTCACTAAAGTGTGTCATTGGTTAAAAATCTATCTTCAAAATAGTCACATAAATCCCTGCGGACATTAGACCATCCGACCATCCAACTATTGCGAAACCGCTACCTAAGAATGGTCATCCGATAAGCATCCAGCTTCACGAAAATGAATAGCAAGATGGTGAAGCCCCAAAGGCTCGATCCTCCGTAGCTGAAAAACGGTAGAGGAATCCCAATCACCGGTGCGAGGCCAATGGTCATGGCAATGTTAATAGCGAAGTGAATAAACAGTATACTTGCCACGCTGTATCCATAGATCCGACTGAAATGAGACCGTTGCCGCTCCGCAATGAATACCACCCGAAGAATTAAGGCCACGAAGAGCACCACGACCACAAAAGAGCCAATAAAGCCCCATTCCTCACCAACCGTACAAAAAATAAAGTCGGTACTCTGCTCCGGAACGAAATCGTACTTGGTCTGAGTCCCATTTAAAAAGCCCTTGCCCCAGAATCCACCCGACCCAATGGCGATCTTACTTTGCTCGGTATTGTAACCGACACCCTGCGGATCCTCCATTTTCCCCAGCAAAATATTGATCCTGTTCCGATGCCGGTCCTCCAGAATATTCTCAAAGGCATAGTCCACACTTTGGGTAAAACCAATGGCTCCGATCGTCAACAGGGAAATAAAAATCCACGCTCGCTTGGTTCGGCGCGTAATGTAAATGAATGCAAGGCCTGCGGCCAGAAGGAGCCCGCTAAGCCACCATTGATCTATTAGCAAGGCCAACAGGAACAATACGGCTGCCGATACGCCAATGACGAGGTAATTGCCACTGAGTCCTTCGCGGTACAGTACCAGGAACAAAGCAGTGAATACCAACGCCGATCCAGGATCGGGCTGCGGTACAATTAGGATCATCGGCAAAGCAATGATCCCCAATGCGTATACCTTGTCGCGCCAAGTCGCCAAAGAGGGATTCATCCCGCTTAAAAAGGCACTCAAGGCCAAAGCGGTGGTGAACTTCGCGAATTCCGAAGGTTGCAAGCTGAAGCCGCCAAATGCGTACCACGACCTCGCTCCGGCGATTTCCTTTCCGAAGAACAGTACACCCAGCAGAGCGGCCATCATCAACCCATACAAGCCATATGCAAAGGTCTTGAAGAACTTGCCGTCTACGATAACGATGAGCAGAATTAAAACCAATGAAGTCAGAATCCAAAGGAATTGCTTCCCGTACTTCTGACTCATATCGAAAATACTGGCGAATTCGTCGTTGTACACCGCGGCGTAAATGTTGACCCACCCGAGAAGCACCATGACACCGTAAAGAGCCACGATCACCCAGTCGATATTCGCAAATGGATTCTTATCGTTCCTCACGGATCTTCTGTGCTTGTTTTTCGTATTCCTCTTTCAGACTTCCATCCAGCATCCGCTTCTCCATAGCCGGCTTGCTAATACTATCGCGCAAGTGCTTCTCGATGATCAAGCCGGCCATCGGAGCCGCCCATCGCGAACCCCAATAACCGTTCTCAACGAAAATGCTCAGGGCGATCTTCGGATTATCCTTTGGCGCAAACGCAATGAAAATACTGTGATCCTGTCCGTGTGGGTTCTCCGCTGTACCCGTTTTACCGCATATGTCGATACCGTCGATCTGAGACCAGTAGGCCGTTCCGTCCGTGTCGGTGTACACACCGTGCATGCCTTCAACGATCGGATCAAAATACCGCGGTTCAACGGTCGTGTATTTCGGAACGGTGAAGTTGGTGTCTTGAATGGGTTTTCCATCGATCGCTTTCACGATATGAGGGGTGTAGTAGTAGCCTCGATTGGCGATCGTTGCCGATAGGTTTGCCAGTTGGATCGGAGTTACCAATAACTCTCCCTGGCCAATGGCGTTGGATATCGTCGTAACCGCCCTCCACGATCCGGGCGGATAAACACGGTTGTAGTATGCGGCATCCGGTACGTGCCCTTTTCGACCTGTAGGCAAGTCGTTCCCCATGAATTTCCCCAGCCCAAAGCTCTTCACATGCTCACTCCAAGCATCCATTCCTTCGGCTGCTGATGGATAATTCTCGATTATATCCTTGTACGTAGAGCAGAAGTAGGCGTTACACGAAGCAACAATGGCTTTGTCGAGCCGATAAGCCCCGGGATCACTGTGACAGCCCACGTGAAGTGATCCGTATCGCCATCCGTGGTTACAGTACTGTACCGTCGATTCAGTCAGTACTCCCTCTTGAAGTCCGATCAAGGCATTGACGATCTTAAAAGGTGACCCCGGAGGGTACTCGGCCAACACGGCCCTATCGTACATCGGAAGGTTCAAAGTGTCGGCATCGAGTTCCCTGAAATTCTGACTGCGTACACGTCCAACCAACAAGTTTGGATCGTAGGTCGGACTACTCACCAGGACCAGAATCTCGCCCGTTTGAGGGTCTATAGCAACGATACTGCCTCTTTTCTCGTGCAGCAAGCCTTGGGCGTACTGTTGGAGCTCAATGTCGATGGTGGTCATTACCTCGGCTCCCGGCTGCGGTAGGGTGTCGTACTTTCCATTTTGGAACGATCCCTTTTCCCGGTTATGTACATCGACCATTCGGTATGATACACCTCGTTTACCCCGCAGCGCGTCTTCGTAGCTCTGTTCAACTCCGGCCCCACCGATATAATCACCACGGGCGTACTCCGGGTTGCTGAGCAGCGCGCTCTCCGATATCTCGCGAACGAATCCGAGAACGTTCGCCGCGGAGGCGAACGGGTACTGGCGGAGGGTGCGTTTTTGAACGTAGAATCCAGGGTAATTGAACAGCTTTTCCTGAAGGCCGGCGAATTGCTCTCTACTGATCTGCTTCATGAACACACTCGGCTTGTAGTAGGAGTACCCCTTCCGCCCGCGTAGGGTGCTCCATTGCACAACGAACTGTAGGGAATCAATTCCAAGATCGGCACAAAAGGCCGCCGTATCGAGGTCATTGACCTCTCGAGGGACCACCATGAGATCGTAGGCGGGCTGGTTACTGACGATGAGCTTTCCGTTGCGATCGTAGATATAGCCTCGGTCGGGGTAGAGGGTGATGGCACGCAATACATTGCTCTCGGCGCTGAGTTTGTAGCGATCGTCGATCACCTGGAGGTAAAACAAACGCACGAGAAATATAAGGCCCATGACCGGTACGACCAGGTAAACCAGTAATCGCCTCCGCTCAAATACATCGCCCTGGGTCATTCGATTCGCCTGTTAAAGATGAGCAGAATGAGAAATATGAGGACCACCGTAAATACAGTGCTGAGTAGGGTTCGAGCGAGAACGGTGAAGAACTCCGAGAATCGGAAGGCCTCCAGAAAGAATAAGAGTAGGTGATGAGCGAAGACCAATATTAGAGTGTAACTAAGGAATTTAACGGTTCCCATGGTCGACAATCCCAGATATTCCCATTTGTCTTCACCGCGTACAGCATAGAGCCGAACTACGAAAGGCCTTAAATAAGCCATCAGGGTGGTCGCCGCGGCATGCAATCCGTAACTCCCCATAAATATGTCGATCATCAATCCCGTTCCGAAGCCGATAATGAGCAGGTAGAATCTGTTGATTCGGGGTGGGAGCAACAAGATGAAGAGGGTATACAGATAGGGATTCACGTATCCGCTGAACTGAACCTGATTGAGCAAGGCGATCTGCGCGAGGATCAGAATGATGAACCGCAGAATATGTAGTCTGGGCTTATTCATTGATCGTGGCGTTTTCAAGTGAATCGCGCTCCCATTTCAGCTTATTTTCGATGAGGTATACATACCTCAACTGGCCGAAGTCGGTGGCGAGCTCAACCGTAATATCGTAGTAATTGGTACTAGGAACCAATTCAGCGTTGGCAATGGTTCCCAATGGGATCCCTTCCGGAAAGATGTTCGAAAAGCCGTTGGTGATGATGGTGTCACCCCGCTCAAATTTGGCGTGAACGGGTATGTCGCGCAGCTTGACAAATCGATGATCCTGACCGTTCCATTGCAATATGCCGAAGTGGTCGCTCCCCTGAAACTTGGCCGAGATCATTACATCGCGATGCAAGATCGGCAGCACGACCGAATAGTGCTTCGACGCGCTTTTTACGATACCCACGACACCCTTGGTGTTGAACACTCCCATCCGCGGGCGAACCCCGTGCCTGAGACCGCGATTAATGGTAATGTAGTTGTTGCGCTTGTTATACGTGGCATTGACCACCTTGCCGCCAAAGAACTGATACTGCTGCTCGCGGGTACTATCGGTCCGTAGGACCCGCTTGATATGGTGGTCGAATTCCGCCTCGGGAAGACGACTGTACAGCTCCGCGTTGTCTTCGACCAGCAGGTTATTGCTTTTGCGCAAGTGGAAATACTCGCGCCAGTAATCGACCGAAGCGTAGAGTCGGCCGGTGACCTGCGTGGCGCCATTCCAAAAAACGCTCCCATGGAAGCTGTGATTTCGCGCGATCAAGACCAGCGCAAGAAGCTCTAACCCGATGAAGGTCAAGGTGATGTGATAGCGATATAGAAATATAAGGATGCTGCGCATAAATGAAAAACGGCCTACAACTTTAACGCATTAAGAACGTAAATTTGTCGATGTTTTTCAAGGCGATTCCGGTTCCGCGTACTACGGCACGCAACGGATCTTCGGCGATGAATACAGGCAACTCGGTCTTTCGCGAAATTCGCTTATCCAGCCCGCGCAGCATGGAACCTCCACCGGCCATATAGATACCTGTATTGTAAATGTCGGCAGCCAACTCAGGTGGCGTCATCGAAAGCACCTCCATAATGGCGTCTTCGATCCGAATGATCGATTTATCGAGCGCCTTTGAAATCTCCTGATAGGTCACAGTAACCTCTTTTGGCTTTCCGGTAAGCAAATCGCGCCCCTGCACGGCATAAGGCTCCGGATTATTGTCGAGGTCCTCGGTCGCGGCTCCTGTTTCGATCTTTATTTTTTCTGCGGTTCTTTCGCCTACGGCGAGATTGTGTTGCGCGCGCATATAGTAAACGATGTCGCTCGTAAAGACGTCACCGGCTACTTTGATCGACTTGTCAGCTACGATACCGCCCAAGGCCAAAACCGCGATCTCAGTGGTACCTCCACCGATATCGATGATCATGTTTCCCTTGGGTTCGGTTACGTCAACCCCAATACCGATGGCCGCCGCCATAGGTTCGTGGATCAGGTAAACTTCTTTGGCTCCCGCGTGCTCCGCAGAGTCGCGCACGGCTCGTTTTTCAACTTCGGTGATCCCCGATGGAATACAGATCACCATGCGCAAACTCGGGGCAAAAAACTTGTTCTTGAGTGCCGGGATGTTCTTGATCATTTCCCGGATCATGTGTTCCGAAGCGTTGAAGTCGGCGATCACACCGTCCTTCAATGGTCGAATGGTCTTAATTCCTTCGTGCGCCTTTCCGTGCATCTGCTGTGCGGCGCGTCCAACGGCGATCACTTTACGCGTGTACGAGTCCACTGCTACGATCGAAGGGGCGTCAACCACCACCTTGTCGTTGTGAATGATCAGGGTGTTTGCCGTTCCTAGATCAATCGCAATGTCCTGCGTCATAAAATCAAATAATCCCATCGTCCCCCCTTGCTTCGTTAGTCGAACGCTAAAAGTAGAAAAATTAGTGCTTGAAATGGCGAGTTCCCGTGAATACCATGGCCATTCCATGCTCGTCGCAATAGTCAATGCTGAGCTGGTCCTTTATCGACCCGCCGGGCTGCACCACCGCCGTAATTCCGACTTTATCCGCAATTTCCACACAATCGGGAAATGGAAAAAAGGCATCGCTCGCCATGACGGCTCCATTGAGGTCGAAGCCAAATCCGTGTGCCTTTTCGATAGCTTGCTTGAGCGCGTCGACCCTACTCGTTTGTCCTGTGCCACCGGCCAACAACTGACCATTTTTCGCCAAAACGATCGTATTCGATTTCGTGTGTTTGCAGATCTTACTCGCAAACTCGAGGTCGCTCAATTGCTCCTCGGTCGGATCAATTTTCGTAACGGTCTCCATCTCCTCCTTGCGGTCCGTCACGATATCTCGATCCTGCTCCAACACCCCGTTGAGGGTAGTTCTGAAGAGTTTTTTCGGAAGCGTAACCTCCTTCTGGATCAAGATGATCCGGTTCTTTTTACTCTTCAATATCTCTAGTGCCTGCGGCACGATGGCCGGTGCGATCACCACTTCACAAAAGAGTTCGTTGATGACCTCCCCGGTCTCAACGTCCAATGTTTCGTTGGTGATGAGAATCCCGCCGAAGGCGGAAACCGGATCGCCCGCCAATGCATCTTTGTACGCGTCGAGCAAGCACTCGCGACTAGCTACTCCGCAGGCGTTGTTGTGCTTGAGAATAGCAAAGGTGCAATTGTTGAATTCGTTCATGAGGTTCACCGCAGCATCAACATCCAACAGGTTGTTGTAGCTCAGGTCCTTGCCGTGAAGCTTGTCGAACATACCTTCGAGGTCGCCGTAGAAAACACCGTGCTGATGTGGGTTTTCGCCGTAGCGGAGGGTGTGCGCGGCCGGAATCGAGTGTTTGAAGCTCTGGTCTTCGTAGTGCTGAAAGTAATGGAAAATAGCGGTGTCGTAATGCGAGCTGATATTGAAGGCTCGGCCCGCGAGGTACTTGCGTTGTTCGAGGGTCGTAGTTCCATCGCCTTCTTCCAAAATGCGTTGGAGATAGTCGTAATCGCGACGCGATGGAACAATTACCACATCGTTGAAATTCTTGGCTGCGGCCCTGATTAGCGAAATTCCCCCTATGTCGATATTTTCGATGATGTCTTTTTCAGAAGCTCCACCGGCGACGGTATCCTCAAAAGGATACAGATCCACGATCACCAAGTCGATCTCCGGAATGCTGTACTCTTCGAGTTGTCCGAGGTCCGATTGAAGCGAACGACGAGCCAGTATTCCACCAAACACCTTAGGGTGAAGGGTCTTTACCCGTCCTCCGAGGATCGAAGGATACGACGTCAGGTCCTCTACTTTTTCGCAGGGAATTCCGTGACGCATGATAAATTCGTAGGTTCCGCCCGTCGAAAGCAGTTGTACGCCGTGCTGGTGGAGCAGTTGAATGAGCGGCTCCAGCCCCTCTTTGTGAAATACCGAGATGAGGGCGGTTTTGATATTCTTGACAGCCATGAAGTTGGGGGTTCTTTTCAGGAGGCCAAAGGTAACAATTTGACCAGCACTTCGCTATATTTGACACTATGATCTACCTGCGTCTACTGAACGAAAGCATCAAGTTCGCCTTGCATGCACTGGCGGTGAATCGCCTCCGCACCGTCTTATCGCTACTGGGGGTGACCATCGGTATATTCGCCATTATAGCGGTCTTTACGGTAGTCGATTCATTGGAGCGCAACGTGCGGTCCGATCTCAATTCTTTGGGCGATAACGTCGTTTATATCCAAAAATGGCCATGGGGCGGCGGCGGCGGTGAGTACGAATGGTGGGAGTATATGAAACGGCCCGAGGTTAAGTACGATGAATTGGAAGTTGTTCAGCGACAAACACCTAGCCTCATGGCGGCGACTTTTGGTGCATCGCGCACGGTAACCATTAAATACGAAGGTAATTCGATCGATCGGGCAGGTATTTTCGGAGTAAGTGAGGATTACGACCTCATGTGGGATTTTGACCTTACCGAAGGGCGCTATTTCACCGATCTCGAATTTAGGACTGGGCGAAACTTCGCCATGATCGGTGCGCATATCGCCGAGAAATTCTTTCCTCAGGGAGGAGCCGTAGGCAAAGAGATCCGCATTATGGGCCAAAAGCTCTTCGTGATCGGCGTTTTTGCAGAGCAGGGGAATAGCATGTTCGGGAATTCGCCGGACGACCTAGCGGTGGTGCCCATCAATTTTCTTATGAAATTTATCGACACCGATCATAGCAATCCATTGATCATGGCCAAGGCCAAACCCAATGTCGCGGCAGCACAACTTAAGGACGAGCTTCGCGGAGTTATGCGCAACGTGCGCCGACTCAAGCCTAAAGCCAAGGACGACTTCCAACTGAATGAGATCAGTGTCGTCTCGGCCGGAATAGAGGGCTTGTTCGATATCATTGGCGCTGCCGGAGCCATTATTGGAGGTTTCTCAATTCTCGTGGGTGGGTTCGGTATCGCGAACATCATGTTCGTTTCCGTCAAAGAACGAACCAATCAAATCGGAATTCAAAAGGCACTCGGGGCAAAGAATTCATTCATTCTTCTGCAGTTCCTCTTCGAATCCGTATTCCTTTGCGTTTTGGGTGGTGGCGTCGGACTCCTTCTTGTCTTTGGTGGAGCGACACTGGTCAGGTTAACAGCCGATTTTAATATCGCCATGAGCGTCGGGAACGTTATCATGGGAGTAAGTATTTCGGCCCTTATTGGCATCATCAGCGGATTCGTCCCGGCCTTCACGGCTTCTCGTCTCGATCCGGTAGAGGCGATCCGGACAGGGATTTAATGGAATTCTTAGTTCTGAATTATTAAGGCTTAATTGGCTTCGCAAGTCCATTTCGGCTTTGCCTAAGTAAATTCGCTCTGCGAGCGAGTAAAATCGCTATTAACTCCGTAGGAATTTACTCGCGCGAAGCGCGAATTCACATTGACGTTGTCAATATTCCCTAATACTCCACCCACAACCCCCAGCGGGGGACAATTAATCCCATTAACCAATAACTTTCTTAATCAACCAATCACATCCCCAACGAAGGCTCATGCTTAATCACATGATATCTCAGCGCCGCTCGGATGCAGGATTTTAGTTCCTTTTCGGGCACTTCGTCATCCATGTTGAAGACGATAGCTCGCGTTCCTTCGTAGTTGAATTGTTCTTTGTAAACGGTCTTAAAGGTATCTACCAATCGACTCGTACACTTGAAATACATGGCGTATTGATCGGGTGTTTTGGACTTCCAGTCGATCCGCAACGTACTTCCTTTCTTTGCAAGGTAACTCGGTTCGCTCCATTTCAAAGTTTCTTCGAGTGACTCAATTCCTTCTGTCTCACGAGCGGTATCAATAATGAGCTCACGTAAGTAGACAAGCTTACCACGGACGTGCTCCGGATACGCGTTAAATACTTTGTCTACTTCTGGGTCGGAATGAAGGGTCAAGGAGTTCTTAGTTTTTAGTTAGTTTCGATTCCACCCCCAACCCCCGTGTATGTATTGAAGGCATCATTTACACCTTACCGGATACATGGTTTGCCGTTTTCACAATCAATCAATCAACGAAGTTCAGCTACGGTTAGAAGCTTACGGCTATCTTCTGGTTGAACTCTGCACCGTCTACAACCGCCCGTACGACAAACCATCCGGCCGAGAGGCCGCGCGCATCGAAAAAGAAGCGGTTGGTGCCGATTTGGTAGTCACCTTCGTGAAGCGTGGCAACGATTTGTCCTTGGGCATTCAATAGCTCCACTTTTCCGTATCCGCCTGCAGGTGTTACAACAGGTACACAGGTGATGGCCGAAGCCGGATTGGGATATACATTTTTTAATTCCGGTTCGAGCTCTTCAAGCGCGATCGGATGCTGCAGTATGGTCGAAAAGTATCCGGTTGGAGCCGGCATGGGCCGAAGTTGCGTTTTGCCGCTGTTCGATGTGGCCTCGAAGTAGTATTCGATCTTGTCGTAAGGCTCCAATGGAGTCACAACTATGGGCACGTAGGCCGACCACGTATCGCCTGAAGTGTTGGTCATGGGGAACGCATTGAAGGTGCCACTGCCGGCATAGCGGAGGTACATGGTGGCCGAGGCGATACCACTGCTGTGCCGGATCTCCGCTTCAATTGAGATTGAAGTATTGTACACGATGGTGTCTCGGTTCCAGTGTTGTATCAGGAGAGGCTTGCGCACACCGATACTGTGTGTAATGCAATGCAGGGCGCCGGCGGCCGGAATAATACTTTCGCAGTTGATCGGTACGATGTTGTATCCGGGCAACGATTCTTCGTAAATACGTAACGCCGTGGTATCGAATTCTTCGCGGTAGGTGGGAACCAACACGGTGTTGTTGATGAAAATGCTGTTCGTGTACGTGCGGTAGTGCGCATTGGGCGCGTAGTTGCCACCGGTGCTTGGGGGCATAGGGATGCGGATCAAACGGAGCGGATTTCCGTCGCGTGCGGTAAAGTTACTGAGCACGTATTGCAAGTTAGCCTCCAATTGGGGTCCGTCCGACACCCCGAGTGGAAATTCACCGACCAATAGAGTATTCTCGTTGATCAGCTTCATGTGCATGTCGATATGTGAGATGATGTCGAACGGAAGTTCATCCATACGCACATAGGGGTCTATGGCCATGTAGCCCTTCATGAGTGAATCGACCTCAGCCGGGGTCTTGACGGTCTGATTAAACTGGCCGAGTGGTCCGTTCTCGTCAACGACCAAATTGCTTGAAAACCCCAGTCCGGTTCCTTCACTCATGAAGTTACCTCCCGTGTGCACCAAATCGTTCGGCGCTACGGTGGAACTGTAGATGGCGTAGTTGAATTCGTTGGCGATTCCCTCCGGAACTTGGTCGTCGAGGGGTCGCGGACGGTTATAGATCCAGTCGACCAGTACCAGACTGTCGACATCGTTCAAATAAACGCTGTTTTGTCCGTAGTCGCGACACCAAATTGAGTTGAATCCCTGTTCTATGAAACGGAGGTTTAGATTCGGAACGCCGTCGGAGGCCAGGTTGTTGATCACGCTGTTGCTGTCGTTACAAGTGATGATCACGGTTACTTCTTCTTGAGCCGCATCTACGATCTGCGCAAGAATATCGGTCCAACCGGTCCAGGTGATGGTGAGGTATTCGATCTCTTCCCATTCGGCCATGGTGCGAATTGGGCCGGGTGGAGGAGTGGGTATGCCCTCTGGGGTCGGAAGCGTGTAGCTCCTCATGGCCGCAGTTTCGGCCGGAGTCATATAACGTGGGAGGGCCTCGTTTTGCGCGGATACGATAAAGGTAAAAACCAGACAAAGAAGGGTGATAGTACTTTTCATAGGTCGAAAAATAAGATATAGCCGCGAAGGTGCCAAACGTGCCGTAGGCACAAATGTATCTAATGTATGTACATTGAAAAATATCGTACTTTTGCAAAATGCGAATTGAAGAAGCCATTAAACAGCCCAAGTTCAAGTCGGAGCACGAGAAGGCCATCATAAATCTGGTGTATACAGGCAATTTTTTGATCCTGAAGCAGAGTCAGGTTTTTAAATCGTACGGTGTTACGCGCCAGCAGTATAATGTGCTGCGGATTCTGCGCGGACGCAAGGGTGAGCCGGCCACGGTGAAGCTATTGAATGAGCGAATGCTCGATAAATCGAGTAATGTGAGCCGCTTGGTCGACAAGCTGGTTCAAAAGGATTTGGCCACGCGCGAGTTTTGCGAGACCGATCGTAGGCAGGTCGATATTTTCATCACTAAGAAAGGCTTGGCACTGCTCGATCAGGTAGCGGCAGAGCACCCGGAACAAAGCGAGGTGCTCAAGGATATTCCCGAGGAGGATCTACGTCGACTCAATGAAACTTTGAATGCGGTTCGCGCCGCGTACGGTCAAACTCCGGAGGAGGATCAGTAATACTCGGCCAGTCGCTTGCAGATGGCTTCGAGCAGCCGCTCGTCGCGAATGTTGAAGGCGCTCGGCGTGTGCGAATCCACGTCGATTTGCCCGATGAAACGATCTCCGTCCATGATCGGAACTACCAGTTCCGACTTGGTTTCGATACTGCAAGCAATGTAGTTATCGACCGCCGACACGTCGCTCACGTTGATCGTGCGTTTTTGGATGGCCCCTTCACCGCAAATACCCTTTCCGAACGGAATGCGTTTATGCCCGGTTGGTTCCCCCTCGAATTGCCCCAGTACCAACTCGTCTTTTTCGGCATCCTTCATGTAAAAACCGACCCAGTCGTAGTGGCGGATCTCGCTCCGCAGCAAGGTGCAAATAGCCTTCTGCTTTTCGCGCATGCTGAGATTTTTATCGATGATCTGAATAGCTTTGAGTTGTATCTCCTGATGCTTCGCTTCTTGTAACATAGTCGGCTGAATAGATAGCGAAATTACGAAATTATAATCCCATCGCCTCAGTGACATAAGGCCCAAATACGAGCAGGCCCACAACGGCCGCAACGATGGCTGCAACCAGCACGGCACCGGCGGCCAGGTCTTTTGCTCGGCCTACGGCCGGATGCGTATCTGGGTGCAAGAGGTCAAGCGTTTTTTCCAGAGCAGAATTCAACGCTTCGAGCCCGTTGACCAAGGCAATACACAACAGCACGGCGATCCACTCGAATGTTTGGAGTCCGCATGCAAATCCGCCCGCGAGGGCGAGAACCGTCGCCAGCAAATGAAAACGACCGTGGCGTTCTTTGATCCAGAGTTCAAGTAGACCTTTGAACGCTGCTCTAAAAGACTGAATCTCTCTTTTCATTCGGAGCATTGGTTTCTTTCAAGGTTTTACATCTCTCCAACTTCTGATAGTTCTCCTTTATTCAAATTTTCTATTTGCCACTTTTTGCTTGATCAAAAAGTGTCCTAATAATCATGGCGTTCCCTATGTCGATTTTGCTTCCGCAAAACCGCTCATCATTTCGCTTCATGCTCTTTTTAGCTGCGCGAAACGCAATTTCGCTCATTCCTCGCCTTCGCCTATGGAAACGACATTTTAGTGCTCAGTTATTCGTGTTGAGTGCTTAGTTCGCTTCATTCCAACTATCCAGCTATCCAACTAACTAAGAACTCAAAACTAATCAGACAATATCCCCCGCAACTGCTCAATCGCCTCGTCGACGTTCGAAATCCCCTGAAAGGTTAGTGTGAGTCGATTATTCCGCTCCTTCATGGTCACTGTGCGGTAGTGGTTTTTGAGGTAGTTCAAGATCTGCGTAAAGGTGGCACTTTGGTAGAATGGACTGCTTTGGTCGCTGATGAAATAGCCGATCATTTTGTTCGACTTGAGCACCAGCTTTTCGAATCCGAGCTGGCGGCCGATCCAGCGGAGGCGGACACTCACCAGTAGATCGTGAACGGGTGGAGGAATCTCCCCGAAGCGGTCGACCAGTCTTTGCTCAAATTCCTTCAACTGCTCCTCGGTTTCGATGTCGTTCAATTTGCGATAGAGCGATAGGCGCTCCGCGATGTTATTCACGTACTCGTCCGGAATCAAGATCTCGAGGTCTGTGTCGAGCAAGGTCTCTTCAGCCAAGAAGTGCTTCATCTTGTCCTCTTCTTCCTTGTAGAGGTCCTTGAATTCGTCTTGCTTCAACTCGGCAAGCGCCTCACCGAGGATCTTTTGGTACATTTCGAACCCGATGTCGCCAATGAATCCACTCTGCTCAGCTCCCAACAGATCTCCAGCCCCGCGGATCTCGAGATCGCGCATGGCGATGTTGAAACCGCTGCCCAGGTCGCTGAACTGCTCCAGAGCCTTGAGTCGTTTCCGCGCTTCTTCGGTCATGGCCGAGTAGGGCGGTGCGATCATGTATGCAAAGGCCTTTTTATTGCTTCGACCTACGCGTCCACGCATTTGATGCAGGTCGCTCAAACCGAAGAAATTGGCGTTGTTGATGATGATGGTGTTGGCATTCGAAATATCGAGGCCCGATTCAATGATGGTCGTCGAGATCAACACGTCGCATTCGCCCTCCATAAAGGCCAGCATGATCTTTTCGAGCTTGGTGCCTTCCATTTGTCCATGGGCCACGCCGATCTTTACATCGGGTACCAGCCGCTGTATCATTCCGGCCACTTCGCTAATATTTTCAATGCGGTTGTGCACAAAGAATACTTGTCCACCCCGACTCACCTCGTAGGCAATAGCATCGCGAATCATTTCTTCGTTGAATCCGCGCACCTCGGTCTGTACCGGATAGCGGTTCGGGGGTGGAGTAGCCAATACACTGAGATCACGGGCACCCACGAGCGAGAACTGCATGGTACGTGGAATCGGTGTGGCACTCAAAGTTAACGTGTCTACGTTCACCCGAATGGTCTTGAGCTTGTCCTTCACGGCCACTCCGAACTTTTGCTCTTCGTCGATCACCAATAGCCCGAGGTCTTTCCACTTAACGTCCTTTCCGACGATACGATGCGTTCCAATGAGTATGTCGACCTTACCTTCTTCGAGCCGTTTCAAGGTTTCGCGTTGCTGCTTGGTACTGCGGAACCGGTTGATGTATTCAACGGTCACCGGGAAATCTTTCAACTGCTCCGTAAAGGTTTTGTAATGCTGGAAAGCCAAAACGGTCGTCGGTACCAGCACCGCAACCTGCTTTCCGTTATCGACCGCCTTAAAGGCCGCGCGCACCGCCAGCTCGGTTTTCCCGAAGCCCACATCGCCACACACCAATCGGTCCATGGGCATTTCCTTTTCCATGTCCTCCTTGATGGCCTCGGTGGCTTTCTCCTGATCAGGCGTATCCTCGTACAAGAACGACGCTTCGAGCTCGAGCTGCAGGTAGCTATCGGGCCCGCAGGCGAAGCCTTTTTGCTCCTTGCGTTTGGCGTACAGTTTAATGAGGTCGTAGGCGATCTTTTTGACCTTGCTCTTGGTCTTCGCCTTGGTCTTGGCCCAGGTAGCCGATCCCAATTTGTGGATCTTCGGCATGGTGCCTTCCTTGCCGTTGTACTTGCTGATCTTGTGCAGCGAGTGGATGCTGATGTACAGAATGTCGTTGTCCTTGTAGATCAGCTTAATGGCCTCTTGCTGCTTGCCGTTGACATCGATCTTTTTGAGTCCGCCAAAGGTCCCGATACCGTGGTCGATATGGGTCACAAAGTCGCCCACTTGCAGGCTGGTCAGCTCTTTCAGCGTAATGGCCTGCTTTTTCTCGTATCCCGTTTTGAGGCGGAACTTGTGGTAGCGATCGAAGATTTGGCGATCGGTATAGCACACGATCTTGCGCTCATGATCGATAAACCCTTCGTGCAGCGTATACAGTACGGGCGTAAACTTTGCCTCGGCATCGATGTCCTCGAAAATATCGTGAAAGCGCTCCACCTGTTTGGCCGAAGCGCAAAGGATCAAATTCTCGTACCCCTGTTCATCGTGCTTGTGCAGACTTTCGGCCAGCAGCTGAAAGTTCTTGTTAAAGGCGGGTTGTGGGACACTGTTAAAGTCTACGGCCTCAGCGGCCGGATAGGCAAGTCCCTGCCCAAATTCGATCAGATCGAAATCATCCAATTCGTGCCGCAAGGCAGCCTTATTCAAGAATAATTCGGTGGGCGTTCGATGTTTCACCGCCGTGCTCAATTCGGCAAAGGCTTCTTCGGCCTTCTCGAAATTTTTGTTGAGCCGATCGCCGGCAAATTCGACACTTTTAGTCCAAATTACGGTCTCTTTGCTGAGGTAGTGCAAAAAGCTCTCGCGCTGTTCCACCATGGTTTTGTCGCTCACGTTGGGCACCACGGTGATCGATTTCACCCGTTTTTCACTGACCTGCGTTTCGATATCGAAGGAGCGAATGCTGTCGACCTCCTCACCGAAGAACTCGATGCGGTAGGGCATGTCGTTGCTGAAGCTGAAGACGTCGACGATTCCTCCTCGTATGCTGAATTGCCCGAGGTCGGTTACGAAATCGACCCGCTCAAAATGGTATTCGTTCAGCGTTTCGTTGAGGAAGTCGGGGCTCAAGGCGTCGTTCTCCGAGATCTTGAGCGTGTTTTTCGACAATTCCTTTCGGGTGATCACCTTTTCGAAGAGTCCGTCCGGATAGGTCACCACCGCGGCGGGTTTACGCCTCGATGAAAGACGGTTCAACACCTCGGCGCGTAGCAGTACGTTGGCATTTTCGGTTTCCTCGATTTGGTAGGGACGGCGATAGCTACCCGGGAAAAAGAGTACGTCTTTTTCGCCGAGGATGCTTTGAATGTCGTTGAGAAAATAAGCTGCTTCTTCTTTGTCGTTGAGTACGAAAAGGTTCGGAACCGTTGAGTTTTTAAATACCGAAGCGGCGATAATGGCCGGTAGCGATCCAGCTAGTCCTTTCAAGTGAACGCGTTGGACTCCGGGTTCGTGGAGTTTTACGGCGATGCGTTTAACGTCGAAGTCTTTTTCGTAAAGTTTTGTGAATTCCTGTTGATTCATCGGCCTATACTGAGTCAGCCGTCCATCAATTGTTCAACTTCGGCCACCATTTTTGGAGAGCCCACGTAGTATGGCACGCGCTGGTGGAGGTCGGTCGGAACGATCTCCATGATGCGTTGATTTCCGTCAGAGGCATATCCACCGGCTTGTTCGATCAAAAAGGCCAGCGGAGAACACTCGTACAACAAACGTAATTTTCCGTTCGGGGCCTTTTCGGTTGAAGGGTACATATAGATTCCACCCTTGAGCAGGTTGCGGTGAAAATCGGCAACCAAGGAGCCAATGTAGCGCGCGCTGTATTGGCGTTCCTTACACTTGTGCACGTAGTCTTGTACGCCTTTTGGAGCACTGAAGAGATTTCCTTCGTTGATGGAGTAAATGCTTCCGTCTTCGGGGATCTTCATATTGGGATGCGAAAGGCAAAACTCGCCGATCGACGAGTCCAAGGTAAATCCGTTCACCCCTTTGCCACTCGTGTACACCAGCATGGTCGAAGAGCCGTAGATAACGTATCCGGCAGCGACTTGCTCCGTTCCAGGTCTAAAGAATTCATCGACCGTAACGGGTCCTTCGAATTTTTTTCTCCTGAAAATGCTGAAGATGGTTCCGATAGAAACGTTCACGTCGATGTTTGAGGAGCCATCGAGAGGATCAATGGAGACCAAGTACTTTCCATCGTCGGCAATACCGTCGAGCACAACGATGTCGTCGTACTCTTCTGAAGCGATAGCGCGACACTCGCCTCCATTGCGCAGCAGATCCATGAACAGGGTATTGGCAAAAACATCGAGCTTTTGCTGTTCTTCACCTTGAATGTTTCCGCTGCCAGCGGCTCCGAGAATATCGACCAATCCGGCCTTGTTGACCTCTCGGTTCACCACTTTAGCGGCGATGGTAATGTCTCCAAATAGTCGTGTGAATTCGCCGGTCGCGTGTGGAAGCTCGGCCTGTCGTTCAATGATGAATTCGCTCAGCGTTTGTACCGCCATGATGTGTAGTGGCTTTAGGGCAAATATCGGAAAAAAGGGTCGAAACCAATGTGTACCTTTACTTCGACATGAACCATTCTGAAGTAAAATTACGCATTGCGGAGCGTCACGACATACCCGCCATGCACTCCTTGGTTCGCGAATTGGCGATCTACGAAAAGGCCGAAGAGCAGCATACCGTCACGGTGGAGCAGATGGCCGAGGACGGATTCGGACCCGAGCCGCATTTCGATGCCTTTGTGGCCGAGGTCGATAGAGAAGTCGTGGGCATGGCGATGTACTATCCGAGGTATTCGACCTGGAAGGGGCGCACCTTGCATTTGGAAGACATCGTGGTGCGCGAGTCGATGCGCGGTCGCGGCATTGGAGCCATGCTTTTTGAGGCAGTGCTCGATAAAGCCGCCGAGTGGGATGCGGGCCGAATGGAATTCGAGGTGCTCGGGTGGAACGATCCGGCTAAGCGTTTTTATTCGCGGTTCGAAATCACCGGCGACTCGGGCCGGGAGCTTTGGAAGATGACCAATGAAGAGCTTCGCGAATGGGCAAAAAAGAGATAGAATGAGGGTACATAAGTTCGGAGGAGCATCGATTGCGGATGCACAGGGCGTTCGTCGGGTGGCGAATATCGTTGCCGAATTTGAGGACGATGCCGTGGTGATCGTATCGGCCATGGGCAAAACGACCAACTTACTCGAAGAAGTGGTGGGTCAACACTACATTGGTGAAACGGAGAAGGCCATGGCGCTCATGGCGAAGTCGAAGCAACAACACGATGCGTTGATCGATGAGTTGTTCGATAAAGGTCATCCGGTACGCGATGAGGTGAACAACCTTTTTGTGGAAATGGAGTGGACCATTGAGGATCCGGCCCGCGAGGAGTGCGACTACAACTACGACCAAATCGTTAGTTACGGCGAGCTCATTAGTTCGCGCATTTTGAGTGCGTATTTGTCGGAGCAGGGCTGGGGGCACGAGTGGCTCGACGCCCGCGATGTCATTAAGACCGACAATCGCCACCGCGATGCCCGGATCGATTGGCCATTGTGTCAGCAGCAGGCGAGTCGTTACGTAAAGAAAGGGCAGCGCTACCTGAGTCAGGGGTTTATTGGGTGTACGAGCGAAAACTTCAATACGACCTTGGGACGCGAGGGATCGGATTACTCGGCGGCCATATTCGCCCACCTGCTCGATGCCGAAGAGGTGAATATCTGGAAAGACGTTCCGGGACTCATGAACGCCGATCCAAACGAGTTTGCGGAATCCACCCTATTGGAAGAAGTGTCGTTCGTTGAGGCTATTGAGTTGGCCTTTTTCGGGGCCAAGGTCATTCACCCGAAGACCATACAGCCCCTCAAGGAAAAAAACATCCCCTTGCGCGTGAAGTCGTTCATCGCGCCGCAGGCGCCGGGCTCCTTGATTCAGAGCGGAAGCACCCAGGTACCCGCCGTGCCGAGCTACATCGTAAAGCACGACCAGGTGTTGATCAATATCAGTGCTCGCGATCTCAGTTTCATCGCGGAGCAGCACCTGAGTTTGATCTTTGAATTGCTGGCGAAATTTGGCTTTCGGGTCAATATGATGCAGAATAGTGCGGTATCGTTTTCGGTAGTGACCGACCGTGACCTCATTAAATTGCCTAAATTGGTTGAAGTACTGCAACAGCATTTCGATGTGCGCCCTACGGGCGGATTATCACTTTATACGGTCAGGCATTACGCCGACCGTTGGGAACACCTTTTAGAAGGGCGTGAAGTGTATTTGGAGCAGCGTACGCGAGAAACTTTACAACTTTTATTGAGCGAAAAATGAGTTTAGTAGATTCGGAAGAGTTTGCCCAGTTCACCCGATTGAAGCAGCTGGGGATGCCGCGTGTGGCCGAACTCATCATGGAGCTGCTCAAGCTCGATAAGGTCAATGCGATCTACGACGAGTTCAGCGATGCCCCTACGGCTGTAGAATTTGTCGATGCCGTGTTGAACAAGCTCGGAGTCGAAGTGGAGATCTCCGAAGAAGAGCTCAAGCGCATTCCGAAGGAAGGGCCTTTCATTACCGTTTCGAATCACCCCTTTGGCGGTATCGACGGCATAATCTTAATCAAATTGCTCGCGGCTCGGCGATCCGACTTCAAGGTCATGGCGAACTTTTTACTCGAGCGCATAGAACCGCTGGCGCCCAACTTCATCGGGGTGAACCCGTTCGAGAATGCCAAGGAGTCCAAAGGGAATGTGGGCGGACTCCGAGCAACGATGCAACATTTGGCCGAGGGGAAACCTTTAGGGATGTTTCCGGCCGGAGAGGTGAGTAGCTACAAGGTTCAAAAAGGTACGGTGACCGATCGCCGTTGGCAGGAGCCCGCCTTGAAGATCATCCAGCGCGCCAAGGTGCCGGTGATTCCGATTTACTTTCGAGGCACCAACAGTTTTATGTTCCACCTGCTCGGCATGTTGCACCCCGTACTGCGCAGGGCCAAGTTGCCGTCGGAGGTAGTAGCCAAAAAGAACAGGCACGTCACGGTGCGCATTGGGCACGCGATCAGCGTGGAGCAGCAAGAGCAATTCGCAGAGATCGACCAATACGGCCGTTTTTTGCGCATGAAGACCTACGCCTTGGGAAATGCCATGCGCGTGAATCGCTTTTTTCCGAAGCTGCATATATCGCACCGTAAAGAAGAGGTGAAGCCGGTCATAGACCCCGTCGACCCCAAAGAGCTTCAGGCCGAACTCGATAGCTTGCGCGAAGAGTTTTTCGAATTCGATTTTCGGAGTTTCGAATTGTTTATTCTGCCTCGCGGCCGGATACCCAAGCTTTTGCAGGAAATTGGCCGTTTGAGGGAAGTTACATTTCGCGCCGTAGGCGAAGGAACCAATAATGAGATCGACGTCGACGAATTCGATCTTTATTACCGGCACATGCTGCTGTGGGACAAGGATGCTCAGAAGATCGTTGGGGCCTACAGGATCGGAATGGGTGCCGATATCATGAATTTGTACGGCAAGTGCGGCTTTTATTTTCAGTCGCTGTTTCGACTCGATGAGCCCGTAGTTCCGCTACTTCGCGAGACTATTGAACTCGGCCGAGCCTTTATCGTGGAGGAGTATCAGATGAAACCGTATCCGCTGTTTTTGCTTTGGAAAGGCCTTACTATAACCGCCCTGAAACATCCGCAGTATCGCTATTTCATTGGGTGTGTGAGCATCAGCAACAACTTCTCGAAGTTCAGCAAGTCGCTCATCATCGAATTCATCAAAAAGAACTACTACGACTACGATATTGCCCGGCATGTGCATCCGCGCAAGGCGTTTCGGGTGAGGTTGACCAAGGCCGATCGTATGTTGGTCGACTTAAGTGAGGACGATGTGAACCGCATCGATCGACTCGTAGAAGAGATGGAACCCGGGAACATGCGGTTCCCGATTCTGCTGAAGAAGTACATCAAGCAGAATGCCCGTATCATCGGATTCAATGTGGATCCGAAATTCAACAACTCTCTGGATGGGCTTATGATCCTCGATCTGCTCGATACGCCCATGGAGACCTTGAATCAGGTCATCGAAGAGATCGGCGATGAAAAGGTGATCGAGGCGTTTGTGCAAAGGAAGCGGGACGAAGGGAAACAATAGTTCTTAGGTCTTAATGTTGAGGTCTTAGTTGGTTTCGATTTTTCAAATCAAATACCTCATAATCCCCGGGGCTAAATCGCATCCGTCCTTGATACTTGACTCAATTATAAAACCCCCGGGTTAAAACCCGGGGCCGAGGGTATCGTTTTCAATTCCCAATAATCCCCGGGCTGAAGCCCGGGGCTATTTCGCATCCGTGTGCTATTAATTATCGATTGTTACTGATTCAACTATATGATACCCGGGTTAATATCCGAGGCCACGGACCTTCCATTATTGAATCCCATGAACCATGAACCATGAACTTGGACTGTCCCGTCCTGATTTTGTTTGACAGTTTTTGACTTTAATGACTGATGTAAGTTAACACTTGATTTCTATTCCTTACTTGGGTTAACACTTCATGGATTTGTTGTGGTGTTTCCATGTTACAAGACATATGTGGTCTTACTGTGTTGTAGGCTTCAAGAGCCTGAAGTAAACAGCGGTCGATGTCTTGATTTCGTTTAATAAAAGGGTACAAGTATTCGTTCTTGATGATGCCGTTCACTCGTTCTGCGATGGCATTATCGAGTGGATCTCCGGTTTGGGTCATGCTGATCTGAATATTGTACTTCTTTAACTCGTTTGTATACTCATGACAGCAGTACTGGATTCCTCTATCGGAGTGATGATACTGAGGAGAGCCTTCCGCCATTAAAGCACTTTTGAGTGCATCCAAGGTGTGTCTTGACGCTAATGTAGATGCCAGTTTTGCCCCAACGATCTTACGCGAATACGCATCGGTGATCAGGCTCAAGTAGGCATGCTTTCCGCCTAGGTATACATAGGTGATATCACTTACCCATACCCGCATAGGGCGGTCTATGACCATGCCTTTAACGAGGTTTGAATAACGCTTGTAAATGTGATTAGAGTTGGTGGTTCGAACCGGATTGCGTTTCCTACGAACCAAATGTCCATGTTCGCGTAATAGCCGCATGAACCGGTCTCTTCCAATAACATCAGGATGATCCATTAATGGCTTACGCAGCTTGCGAGCTCCCATTCTCGGGTGAGCCTTACGCAACTCCCGTACAGCATAAAGAAGCCTAAAATGGCCTTCTTCGCGCTCTTTACGATTATGAAGATGTTTGTAAGAAGCCCGACGGCTCATACCAAGCAATCTACATCCATACGAAACGCTCTTGCGCTCGTTTAATTCTTGAACGACTTGGCAATAGACTTTTTTGGCAGCTCAATACCGAGCTCTTCTTCGCTGAGCTCGATGACACGCTGTAAGAGATAAGCCTTGTCCTGGGCTTCCTCCAAGGAGCACTCCAAACGGCGTATGTACGCCGCAGTATCCTCTCCTTCTCGTCGGAACTTTCCCTTCTCTTTCATAGGTTCCAAGGTACGGTTTGATACCTGATTCTCGCAAAAACGCTTTCCATACTTTTCCCCCATACCAATACAATCGATTTGCTCACATTGTACTTTCTGGTCAATTGGCAACTGCTCTGATCTCCTTCAACATACTCCCTGGCAACACGCAGGAGAAAGCCCATAGGATAAACTTCTTTTCTTTCCTTCATGGTTGACTTAATTTGTGTCAACCTATTTCAGGACAAGACAAACCAATCAACTACTCAACCAATCCACCATTCAACTCTCAAAGAGAGTATCAAGAACTCTCCCTCAAAAACTTCTCCTTCACGTATCGTTCTGAGTACCCCACGCGCCTTGAAATTTCTTTTACTGGGGTTCCTTGTTCGTACAGACTTCGCGAAATCTCTTTCTTGACCTTGTTGATCAACTTGCCCGGCGTAGTGCCCTGTTTCTTGAGCTTTCGATTGAGCTGTACCGTTGAGGTGTTGAGTTTTTCGGCCAAATCGTTCACACTCTGGATATTCGGATTTTCAAGAATCAGCTCTTTGAGAAACTCCATTTTATAGGGTTCGATAGGAACAAATTGCTCCTCCTTTTTTCTGAATCGCGGCATTTGAATCGCTATGGTGAGCAAAAGGGCCAGGAGTAGTCCGATTCCGATGGGCCAATACGATCGGTCGGGTCCCGGGTCGATGATGTTCAGGTTGGCGTTGGGAAGAATAACATCTTCGAGGTAATAACGCTTGATTTGATAGAGTCCTTGAACTGAGCCTGCGAAAAGGTTATGCCCGTATAGGTAAAGTGCTTTTTTATTGAACTCGACGTTCGGGATCAAGGTCACTATGCGCCCTTGGTCATACGCAAATAGTCCGTTCAGGGTTGAGAATACTAAATAACGACCTATTTGAACCGACTGCAGCACATCGGGGTGCTCAATACGTTCGACGATCTCGAGATTTGAATTTAAACGAACAATTCCGTCCGGAGTGCTTGCGCTTAACGTGTCGCGCCACAAAAAGAGGTCGGTAACCACTCCGGTGAACACCGAATCAATACGTTTACCTCTTTCGTTCATTTGAACGACGAATCCATCCAGAGTCCCGGCAAACATGCGATTATTCCAAATCTCGAAATCACCCAATGGGGTATGCTCAATAAATACCCGTTTTCTTTCGAGTTGCTGATTAAGAAGTTCCGGGCCACGGGTTCGCAAGGCCATTATGTCTTTACCGTATTCTTTGAGCGCGGTATTGATATTCGGTAGAGGCTCCTCTAATCATGGTGATAGGGGAATCGGTTACCTCAGCTATGCCATCAAAGCATACGTATAGCTTTCCATGTACCCTATTGAGCTCTCCGTTGGCGTAAGTGATACTGGTATCCATGAGGTCGTTGGTCGATAACTCCCATTCCGGCCCTTTAAAAATACCACCATATGCCGCTACATAGCTCTGTTCATCGGTGGACCAAATGGAGCGGATGGAGAAATCCGGTAACGTACGGGTATAGTGTTCCTAAGTTCGACTTTTCTAAATTTCATTATTTAATTAACAGGACTGAACAGAGGAATAAGGCCGATATAGGTTTTG